>CAIXNZ010000067.1 GCA_903920975.1 Candidatus Falkowiibacteriota bacterium
ACTTTTAACTGATTATTTTTTTGGAAACCCTGTTTTATTCTTTTTATTTATAATTTTCTTAGGAGCTTTAGTCTATTATATTTTACGAGAATATAAATCCAAAATTATTTTTCTTTTTACTTCTTACATAATCTTAATATTGCCGGTTCTGCTTTTGGCCTTTAATAATTTGAATGATGAAGGGGAGCGCTATAATTATTTACCCTCAATAATTTTTTGTATTTTATTAAGCTTAATTCTCTGGCAGATAAAAAATGATAAATTTTTGCGGAATTTTATTTTTATGGGTTTAGCAATTTATTTTTCTGTATTTTTGTTAAATAAAAATAATGATTGGCTGTTAGCTTCAAGAATTACTTCTAAAATATTATTTAATGATTTTCCGAAAGTTGTAGATTTATCAAAATCTGAAAAATTACTTCTTGTTTCTTTGCCCGTTAGAATTGAAGGCGCTCAAGTATATGCAAACGGTATTAGGCAAGCGGTTAATCTATTTTATCCAAATAATAATTTAGACGCTCAACTTCTTATCGCCTATGTGCGCTTAAATCGGCAAAATTATAATAAAAAGATTTTGACTTGGACAACTTATCCGACTGGCGGCTATATTGCCAAAACAATTGATGGGAAATTTTGGGTAACGGGTTTTGATAGGCGAGAAACCGATGATTATGTTTTTGAACTTTGGAATTATAATTACAATAATTATACCTCTGATACCATACGGTTAATTTTAAAAAATGATATTTTCAAGATCCTGATATTTGATGAGGGACAATTGAAAATTTTAAATAAATAAAAAAGGGCTTGATAGCCCTTTTAATAATCAGGATGTTCCGGCGTACTTTTAGTGGGGACAGGAACCCCTTCAGCATTGGGGGCGTAAGTAGCATTTCTGGCTAAACATGCCCGGCAAAGATGATCGCCGTCTTTAACCTGTTGCTTGGTCAGGAAATGATCTCCACCCATGCATTTTGTCCTTGACAAGCCATTTAATTTTTTGCCCTTATGGCGCCGCAGACTGCGCATAGAACGAAGTTTTTTCCGGTACTTTTCTGAATTTTTATCAACCGTGCGTTTTTTTCTCCTTTTCATTTTTCCCTCCTTTTTCTTATATTAGCAAATATTATAATAATATTCAAGCGTATGTCCCCGCAAAGTAGGGGATTTTAAATTGCTAGCAGTGTACCGAACGAGTGAAGCGAGTTCTGGTACGCTGTGGATAAGTATCTTGACATTCGGTTTTTGTTCGGTTATACTTTGGATATAGTTCGCTGTTTGTTCGGTTTTCTTGAAGCTTTGTAAGAATTAAGCTAAGTAAGTGAATTAAGCTTTTCCATGGGGGAAATAAAAACATTCAAAGATTTATTACTTTGGCGCAAAGCTCATGATTTAGTATTAAGTATTTATAGAAGTACAAGGAATTTTCCAGGTGATGAAAAATACAATTTAGTAAGTCAGATTAGGAGATCAGCTACTTCAGTCGTTTCAAATATAGTTGAGGGTTTCCGAAGAAAAGGATTAAAAGATAGTTTAAATTTTTATAATATATCTGACAGTTCATTGGAAGAGCTGAAATATCAAATTTTATTGAGTTATGACCTAAATTATTTATCCAAAATAGAGTTTGAATCCATGAATAGTATATGCGAAGAAGTCAGTAAAATGTTGTATTCATGGACAAAGAGTCAGAGGCAAAATCATAATAAATTTTCAAAAAAGTAGCTTATTAAGCTTACTTTACTTAATTCTTAATTCTGATAAAAATATGAGTTTAACCAAACGTCAAAAAGAAATTCTTGATTTCATCAATCAATACACTGAAGAAAATGGTTATGCGCCAAGTTATCGGGAAATTGGCAAAAACCTGGGCTTGTCATCTGTTTCAACGGTTTGTGAACACATACAAACCCTAGAATCAAAAGGCTACTTAAAAATGGCGCCTAATGAGGCCAGATCAATTGAGGTGATTGAGGAAGATTATAGCAAGGCTTTTAATTTACCGCTCTTGGGCTTAATTACGGCTGGACAGCCAATTGAAGCTATTGAGCAAAAAGAAAAAATTAGCGTGCCATTGGAACTTGTTAAAGATCCAGCCAAGGCCTATGTTTTGAAAGTTAAAGGCGAATCAATGATTGAGGAGGGGATTTATGACGGTGACTTTGTGGTAGTTGAAGAAAATCCGAGTCCCAAAAATGGCCAAGTTGTTGTCGCTTTAATAGACAATACCATGGCGACTTTAAAAAAGTTTTATAAAGAAGCCAATAGAATCAGGTTGCAGCCTGCAAATTCCAGTATGAAGCCGATTTTTGCCAAAAATGTGATAGTGCAGGGTATTGTCAGAGCGGTTATTAGAAAATATAGTTTTACTTAAAAACAAAACTCGCCCCTAGTTTGGAGACCCGGAGCGAGTCATGCGCAGAGAAATTTATTATTGCAACAAACTCTCTTTTATTTATTATAAGCAATTTGATGATATTAAACAATATATAACAATTTATAACTATTTAACTAAAAAATATGAGCAGAAAAACAAAAGCAATTTATCGTAAGTTAATCGTCAGAATTTTTGATTTTATTTTTGTATTATAAAAAAATATGGTAGTTAAATTTATAGATAAATTTGAATCAATTTTTTACGCCGTTTTATTCAGCAACCTTACTGGTCATTATATTGCTCCAAAGAAAAAGAATTGGGACTTATTTAAAAATGAACCATATATTGATATTGATAATTTGAATTGGCAGGAAATTTTAAAAGAACATAATGCGCGATATGGTGAGATTCGTTGGTTAAGGCATCAAGACGAATTTGCGAGATTTAAAAATTTTATAAGCAATATTTTAAAAAGTAATAACAAAGGCAAATATCAGATAATTATTAATGCCATTAAGAAGGCTTTAAAATTTGGACCCAACCATACTTTTGCGGGTAACTAATTAATTAAAAAAAGAGGGAGCTTCGGCTCCTCTTTTATTTTTATAATTAAACTTTTGATTTTCGCATTAGATCTAGTACTTCCTCGTCGGTTGTTTGATTAAAATTTTCATAATAGCTACCCACTGCGCCAAAATAAGATGGGGCATCCAAATAAATTACCCTATCAGCTTCTTTTTTTACGATTTCTAATGAATCGCGTGCGGCAACCGGGACAGCTACTATGATTTCTTTAACCTTTTGTTTTTTTACAGACTTAATACCTGCTCGCATAGTTAAACCAGTGGCTAAGCCATCATCAACTATAATTATCGTTTTATTTTTTAGATTTAGTGGCTGACGACCAACTCTGTATTCTTTGAGCCGTCGCATAGCTTCTTTCATTTCTTCAGAAATTTTTTTATCCAAATATTCTTTGGTAACGCCAAGCAGACTGATGGCTTGCTGATCAAAAATTCCTTCGCCACTTTCAGTAATGGCACCAATTGCATATTCATCATTGTTCGGAGCACCGATCTTTCGTGTGACAACTAAATCAAGCGGCAAGTTTAATTTTTTGGCAATTTCAAAACCAACGACCACGCCTCCGCGAGGTAAAGCCAAAATAATAGTACCTTTTTTATTTTTGTACTCTTGTAACTTGTCGGCTAATTTTTGGCCAGCATCTATTCTGTCTTTAAATATCATATTTATTCAATAATTACTTTAGTGCCTACCTGGGCAAAGTTATAAAGGCGCTCCATATCACTATATCTGACATTCACACAGCCGCCCGAAACATTTTTTTGTCCAAATAAATTGTGCCAATAGGCGCCATGGATAAAATAACGCAACTTATTTTGGCCGGTGGTAAAATGAAGATTCCACTTGGTATTTGGATAATAAAAATTATAATTACCGCCGCCATAAGTTTTAAGAGGTACCTTATCTAGTATTTGAAAATTGCCTATTGGAGTTGGAGTGCTTTTTTTGCCAGTAGAAACCAGGATGCTGTCTAAAAGTTTATTGCCAAAATAATAATTCAATTTGAAATCCTTAATATTTACCTCAATCAATTTTTCTATTTTTTGACTTTCGTCGTTGGTTGGCGAATAGCCCTTTTTAACTTCTTGGCCATCTTTATAGCCATCTTTATCAGTGTCTGGATTAGTCAAATCAGTGCCAATTTTAAGTTCCCAGTCATCATTTAAACCATCAGCATCAGTATCAGCCTCAGCCATTTTAGATTTTTTCTGTAAAGGCGAATAGCCATTTTTTACTTCCTCGCCGTCTTTATAGCCATCAGAATCAGTGTCGGCTTTAAGCGGATCAGTATGATAAATATATTGCTCTTCATAATCATTTAGGCCGTCATTGTCAGAGTCAAGAGCCGTGGATTGTGCCTGGGCATTAAGACAGATTACTAAGTAAGCTATAAATAAAAAAACAAAAATAAGTATTTTGTTTGCCTGTTGATAACTTTTAAGTTTTTTTCTTGACTGATTTTTTGTAAACATGGTAAATTATATTTATGAACCTTGACTGTGCGTGACCCAAAGCCCAAGACCAAGCGCAATATTTTTCAGTAATGATCAGAACCTCGCGTTCACGAATTGGCAAACATTTTTCCCTCTGTCCTTGACACAAATCCGCATCGGGCGGAACCAGAATTAAGTCCAGGCAGATGGTGGTGCAAAAAGCACTAAAAGCGCGCGGTCAAGGTTCATCAAAAGCTCTCAAACCCGAGAGCTTTTATTTTTATTAATTCTTAAACCATCATACCCCAAAAAAACTTTTGTTTTAATTTTTTTAGATCTCGTGTATTTATTTATTTCTTTTTTTGCCATATTGTAAGGCGGATAAGAATGCCCGATTTGGGTTAAAAATAAATTTTTCACTTTCAATTTAGCAGACAGCTTTATAGCATCGGCTGTATTTAAGTGACTAAAAATTTGTTTATTGAAATACATGGCCGCATCTAAAATTAAAGTATTAATATTTTTAAAATATTTCAATGATTTGGTTGGAATTTTTTTGACGTCAGAACAATATATCAGATTATTTATTTTATAAGCCAAGGTTGGGAATTTTTTTTCATTAATTATTGAATGATGAACTTGGAGCGGCAAAATCGTTAGATTATTTATTTTGAATTTTTTATTTGGCTTTATTTCAGTGAATATTAAATTATGCAAATTACTAAATTTATTTTTAATAATATACCAGGTTTGTTTTTGACAATATAGATTAATAGGGCATTTGAGCCAATCATTCAGCTTTTGAATTCCGCCATAAGCGTCAAAATGGGGATGCGTGATCAAAACAGCATCTATTTTTTTTGTATTACTTTTTTTAATTTGCTCTAAAAAATCAGGCGAAGCGTCAATTAGTATATTTTTACCTTTGTAAACTATAAGAACCGAACTGCGGGTTCGCTTTGATTTACTATTTGTTTTTCTGGCATCTTGGCAAGTAGGGCAATGACAATTTGGACGAGGAATTGACTTCATCGGTCCTGTACCTAAAAAGTTTATATTCATACATTTTGTAAGTTTATTATAGCATTTTTTATGATATAATTAGCATATGAAATTAAGCATCAGACATTTTTTTACTTTCAGTTTTTTATTTGAGGTTTTTCTATTTATTTTTACGGAGTATTTGGCCTTGGGCGTGGCTTTGAGTCTGGCCTTAAAATATAATACTGCATCTAGTGCCACTGTCGAACCATTGCCTGCCTGGCAATTTATTTTGGCTTTTTTAATTGCCACCGTCATCTTATTGATTATTTTAAAATATTTTAAAAAGCCTTGGCTTATTCAAGTTTTGTTTTATTTAGCAATTTTGGAGGGATTATGGATTTTTGGTTCAGCTTATTTTAATTGGCCGGAAGTTTTGTATTTTATAATTGGTATTTTGTGTTTTTGGCTGTTTTATCGCAATGTTTTTATGCATAATATTGTAATTGTTCTGGCCATAAGCGCGATTAGCGTACTCTTTGGACAAAATTTAATGCCCAGTTCAGCCATTATTATTTTAATTATCTTAGGTTTATACGATTATATTGCTGTCTTTCAGACCAAGCACATGGTTTCCATGTTCAAGGGCTTAGCGGAAAATAAAGTTTATTTTTCTTTGATAATTCCTCAAAATTTTAAGGGAATATTTAAAAAAATCAGTGAAGTAAGCCCGCAAACCGAATTTATGTTTTTAGGAACTGGGGATTTGGCTATTCCAGCCATATTTATTATTGCATGTTTAAAAATTAGTTTATTAACCAGTTTATGGGCTGGTTTAGGCGCTGTCTTGGGCTTTATTTTTCTTTATATACTTTTTGTCACGCAAAAAGAGCGAGCGCCCATGCCTGGCTTGCCGCCCATAATTTTAGGCTGCCTATTAGGATATTTAATTTCATTTTTACTATAAAATATGTCAACATATGAATTTTTAGAACACCCTACTGATTTAAAGATAAGAGCTTTTGGAGAATCTTTAGATGAAGTTTTTACCAATATGGCCAAAGGCATGTTTGCAGCCATAACAGATGAAGAATTGATTATCAGAGACGAAACAGTAATTCAGGATTTTGAAATGAATTCAGTTGATTTGCCTTCACTGCTAGTTGATTATTTAAACCAGCTTATTAGTTTAGGCGATACTAATAATGAGATTTATGATTATTTTGAACTGGGTATAATGCAGATTGGCAATGAAAATTGGTCATTAAAATGCCGGGCCACCGGCTATAAAGTCAGCGGTTTGAAACTAGAAATTAAGGCAGTGACTTACAATGAATTAAAGATTGCAGAGCAAGTTGGACAATGGCTGGCTGAAGTGGTTTTCGATATTTAATCTTGACAAAATACTATGATTTTGTATAATTTTGATATCTAAATACCAAAAGGAGGCTGGAATGGAAAGCGGAGCTGAACAGGCGGTTTTTCGGGGGTCGCTCTATTGCAGAGGATGTGGCAGCAAAGCAAGGGATGTGATTTCCACAAAACTTAAAAAGTGGATGCTAGAACATCCTGAAGCGCATGTCATTGAACAGCAAAGATTTATTCAGGGTTTTGGGGCTGGGGGAGAAGAAGAGAATGCTGTCTATTGGGGATTTTCAACTGTTTTGATGTTCAAATTTAAACAAAAGATGGATTGCTAATATCACAAACCCCGCATCAATAAGATGTGGGGTTTTTATTTTAAAAATATAGTGAAAGTATCATCTTAGGTGTTAATTATTGACATGATTTTTTCATCATAAAATATCCATTTGTTTTATTAGTCTCTTTGTATTAAAATACGAGTGTAAATTAACTCCCAATATTTAATATTTGAGCATTTTATGAAATTTGTCCCGCTTCACGTGCACAGCGATTACAGCTTGCTTGATGGCTTAGCCAAAACCGGTGATTTGATTGCCAAAGCCAAAGCCGACGGCATGGAAGCCATGGCCTTAACCGACCATGGTTCAATGTACGGTATTATTGATTTTTATCAAAAAGCTAAAAAAGCCGGTATTAAGCCCATAGTTGGCGTAGAAACCTATGTGGCGCCTTATGGCCGTCATAATAAACGTGCAAAAATTGACGAGGAACGATATCACCTTATTTTACTGGCCAAAAATAATACTGGCTATAAAAATTTAGTAAAGTTGGTGACCAGCGCGCATCTGGAAGGTTTTTATTATAAGCCAAGAATAGATTTAGAAATATTGGAAAAATATAAAGATGGCCTGATAGGTCTTTCGGCATGCATTGAGGGTGAAATAGCTAAGGCTATTTTATCGCATAAAGATTTGAAAAAAGCCGAGAACGTCCTGGAAAAATATTTAAATATTTTTGGCCCAGAAAATTTTTATTTAGAATTACAATCGCATCCCAATTTACCTCAGCAAAAAATTGCCAATGAAGGCTTAAAACAATTGGCCAGAAAATATAATCTTGGCTTGGTGGCAACTAATGATACGCATTATTTGAATACAGAGGATGCCAGAGCGCAAGACATTTTGCTATGCGTACAAACCAATCATAAGGTAACGGAAGACAATCGTTTGTCCATGATGGGCGAGGATTTTTCTTTAAAAACAACCAAGCAAATGATTGAGGAGTTTAAGGATTGTCCCGAAGCCATCAGCAACACCAGTAAAATTGCGGAGCTGTGCAATGTGGAATTAGAATTTAATAAAAATATTTTGCCAGAATTTAGCGTGCCTGATAATTTAACCCCAAGTCAATATTTAGAAAAACTTTGTTATCAAGGATTGCTTTACAGATATGGCGGAGAATTGAAAGACCAGCAGTGGTTAATTGATGAAAACAAAACAATTGTTAGCAATCTGAATAAAACATTTTGTAAAAAAGATATTTTAGATCGCCTGGCTTATGAATTGGGAGTTATTGAAAAAACCGGCTTTGCTCCTTATTTTTTGATTGTCGCTGACTTTATCAACTGGGCAAAAAATAATGGCATAGTTGTCGGACCGGGTCGCGGTTCAGCGGCAGGCAGTTTGGTGGCCTTTTTAACCAGAACAACCAATCTTGATCCTTTGGTTTACGATCTGCTGTTTGAAAGATTTTTAAATCCTGAAAGAATATCCATGCCTGATATTGATACTGATTTTGCTGATATCAGACGCGATGAAGTAATTCGTTATGTTGAAGGAAAATATGGCAAAGATCACGTGGCTCAAATTATCACTTTTGGTACTATGGCTGCGCGTGCCGCAGTGCGCGATACTGGCCGGGCCCTGGGCTTACCCTATAGTTATTGCGATAAAATCGCCAAAATGATTCCCATAAACACAAATCTTAAAGAAGTGATGGAGTCAGTTTCAGATTTAAAGGCTGAATACAAAAATAGTCCCGATTGCAAAGAGTTAATTGATAATGCCATGAAGCTGGAAGGCGTTTGTCGCCATGCTTCAACTCATGCTTGCGGCGTAGTCATTACCCCCGAACCTTTAATCGAGTACATGCCCCTGCAATATGGCACGGGTGATGACAAAGAAATTGTTGCCCAATATTCCTTGCATCCGATCGAAGATCTGGGCCTTTTAAAAATGGATTTTTTGGGCTTAAGCAATTTGACGACTATTGAAAATACCCTGGAAGCTATTGAAAAAATACACGAAGTAAAAATTGATATAGACAATCTGCCTCTAAATGATCAAAAAGTCTTTGAGCTATTTCAAAATGGCGAAACAACCGGAGTATTTCAGTTTGAATCCGGCGGCATGAAAAGATACTTGAAGCAGTTAAAACCAACTAGCATTGAAGATATTATTGCCATGGTGGCTTTATATCGTCCGGGCCCGATGGAGCTTATTCCGCAGTATATTAGCAATAAGCATGGTGAGACAAAACCATTTTATTTACATCCGCTACTTGAACCAATTTTAAGCAAGACAAATGGCGTGGCTATTTATCAGGAGCAATTAATGGAGATTGCCCGCTCTTTGGCTGGTTTTACTTTGGGCGAAGCTGATGTTTTGAGAAAAGCCGTGGGAAAAAAAATTAAAACTTTATTAGCAGAGCAAAAAGCCAAGTTTGTAAAAAATTGCGTTAATAATAATATTGATAAAAGAACGGCAGAACAAGTTTTCGCTTTTATTGAACCTTTTGCCGGTTATGGTTTTAATCGATCTCATGCGGCCTGCTATGCCATGATTGCTTACCAAACAGCTTATCTAAAAGCTAATTATCCGGCAGAATTCATGGCCTCTTTATTAACTTCTGATTTAAATGACATTGACCGCATAGCTTTGGAAGTTGCTGAATGCCGCAATATGGGCTTAGAAGTTATGGCGCCTGATATTAATGAAAGTTTTACGCGTTTTACTGTGGTAGCCGAAAGTTTGAAAGAAAATAAACCCAGAATCAGGTTTGGACTTTCAGCCATAAAAAACGTTGGATTAAATTTAACCAAAGCTGTTATACATGAGCGCAAAGACAATGGTCCGTTCCAATCATTGGCTGATTTTTTAAGCCGGGTTAAGGACAAAGATTTGAATAAAAAATCATTGGAAAGTTTGATTAAATGCGGGGCTTTGGATCAATTTGGCGACCGTTATGAAATGCTAATGAACATTGAAAAACTGCAGTCCTTTGTTAAGGAGGTTCACGGTGAGAGTAAAAGTTGCCAAGATAGTCTCTTTACTTTATCCAATGAAAAATTAAGGCACAATCTGCAATTGGAAAAATTTAAGCCTGTTTCTAAACGGGAAAAATTATCCTGGGAAAAAGAATTATTAGGCTTGTATATTTCCGAACATCCCTTTTCTGAGTATCAGGCTGAATTAGAGGGTTATATTTTGAATACTGTTCATATCAAAAAAGGACTGGGCATGGGCGCTGGCAATATTCGCATCGCTGGTGTGGTAAATGCCATCAAAAAAATAATTACGCAAAAGGGCGAGGTTATGCTTTTTGTTAAAATCGAAGATACTTATGATAGCGTAGAAACCATTGTTTTCCCCAGTGTTTATAATTCCAGCAAGGAAAATTGGGTTGAGGGCAACATTGTTATCATTAACGGCATTATTTCCAATAAAGATGGCGATTTTAAAGTTATCTGCAATGAAGTCAAGGATTTAAGTTTGGAAATAATCTCTGATTTGAAGTCTAAATTAAAAAAATTAAACCTTAAATTGCAGAATGAAGCCACTAATTTTTTCATTTTCTTTAAACGCATAATGAACGCTGAGACCATTGCCAGATTGAATCAAATTCTGAGCACTACTTCGGGCAAAAATAAGGTTTATTTAGCCGTGCCAATCGACGAAGGGCGTTTTCGCAAGATTGAAACTAATTTTACTGCCGATTTTGAGGATCAAAATTTACAGAAAGAATTAAACAGCCTGGCTGAAGTAAGGTTTGTAAAATTAATGTAAGGTTGGTATAATATAACCATAAAAAGGGGGGAATAATTATTAAAATAAAAACAAATATGCTAAGACGCAGACACGCTATAAATCCGCCGTTAAATATTTATAAAAAGCTGGCTTTAAGCTTTATAGTTTTAACCGTGATATTATTGGGCGTAATTTTTTACTTTACTTTTAGCTATGCTTACATAACTGTTACTCCTAAAGCGCAGGATGTGGCCACTGATTTTAATTTTGTCATAGTAGAAGATACGGCTGCGGTCAATGCAGACGAAGGAATATTTTTAGGCCAAATTGTTAATCAGACGGTAGACGGCGAAAAAATTTTTGAGGCAACCGGTTCTAAGCCGGTCAGCGGAGAGTTGGTTGGTACGGTAAAAATATCAAATAATCAATCCAAACCGCAGACACTCATTGCCACCACCAGATTACTTACAGCTGCCAATGTTTTATATCGTATAAAAAATAAAGTTGTTATACCTGCCAAGGGCAGCATTGAGGCAGATGTTTATCCTGATAATGCTAGTCAGCCCCTTGTAACTAGCGGAACTAAATTCACAATCCCGGGTTTAAGTCAGAGTATGCAGCAACTAGTTTTTGCTGAAGCAGTTAATGATTTTAAGGCAGCCGGACAAATGGTTAAAGCCGTTTCTCAGGAAGATTTGAATAATGGTTTAGCCGCTTTGTCAGATGAATTAGCCCAGAAACTTTTTACTGATTCGGAGAGCGGAAAAATCAAGATATTAAGTAAAGAAGTGCTGGAAAAGAAATTCAGTAATAAGGCAGGGGATACTGCGGATAAATTTACGGTCAGTTTGAAAATGAAGGTGGTCGGAGCTATTTTTGATGATAAGCCGGTAAAAGATTTTGCCACTAAAGCTTTGGCAGGCATGGTGCCCGAAGACAAACAAGTAATTAATACCAATAGCGATAGTTTGCTTTATGAGGTTGAAAAATATGATTTAAATAATAAATCCGCTCAAATAAAAAGCAATATCAAGGGTAGTGTGATTCTTAGTGAGAACAGTCCGATTTTAGATAAAGAAAACCTGATTAAATTAAATAATGATGAAATAAAAGCCTACTTGGAAAATTTTGACGATATTCAGAGCGTTGATATTACTTTTTTCCCAGCCTGGATGAAAAAAATGCCGTCTTTTACCGACCATATTATAATTAGAATAAATAAATAAATGCAACAATTTGAAACGCCGCAAAATCCTAAAATAGATGGAGCAATAATTGAAGAAATACAAAAATCATGTAAGAAAATCGAGAATTTTAGGCCCTCTGATATTCAAGCAGTGACAGGTGGATTTGCAGTAGAGGTAAAAGATTCAGCTGGCAACAGAGATGCAATTTATTTTTTTGATAAAACTGGTAAATTAGATAGCGTCGATGCTTATCAGGAAAGCTTAAAGAAAGTTGCAAAAACAGGGAAAGATGTGTTTATTTTTAAAAGGAGTGGTAAGGCTTAGAGTACTTGACTTGAAATTTTTATTGTTTTAATATTAAGTTATCATTAAATATGATTGAAGCGGCTACCAACCGCTTAGACATCGGTCTTAATCTGGAAGGATTACTAAATATTTAAAGATAGCAATCAAGTGCCCGCCATTGTTGGGTGGGAACTTGGGTGGAACCGCGGGAAATGTCCCGTCCCAAGATATGTTTTTAATATATTTTAGGACGGGATTTTTAATTAATATGAATATTGAACCACGAAATTCTTATCACTAAATACACGAAAATTTCGTGAGTTTTTGTGTATTATTTTAGTGGTTCATCAAACAATAAATTTATGGACAAAGAAAAATTAGATATCATGCGACATTCTGCATCGCATCTTATGGCTGCTGCAGTCAAAGAACTTTTTGAGGATGTGAAATTTGCCATTGGCCCAACCATTGATGAGGGGTTTTATTATGATTTTGATTTAGGCAAAAAAACTTTAAACCAGGACGATTTATTAAAAATTGAAGAAAAGATGAAAGAAATTGCCAAGCAAAATCTTAAATTTGAAAGAGAAGAAGTAAAAATAGCTGATGCGCTTAAAAAAGTTAAAGACCAGCCTTATAAAGAAGAATTAATTAAAGATTTAGAAAAAGAGGGTGAGAAAAAGGTTAGTTTTTATAAATTAGGCGATATTTTTGAAGATTTATGCCGCGGACCACACATCAAATCTACCAAAGAAATTGGTCCCTTTAAACTTTTAAGAGCTTCAGGCGCTTATTGGCGCGGTGATGAGAAAAATAAAATGTTACAAAGGATTTATGGTACTGCTTTTGAAAAACAAAAAGAATTAGATGAATATTTGAATAGATTAGTCGAAGCCGAAAAAAGAGATCACCGTAAAATTGGCAAAGAACAAGAGCTATTTTTAATTGATCAGACAGTGGGTGTGGGCCTGCCAATGTTTCAGCCCAAGGGCGCTTTGCTTTGGCGCATTATGGAAGAATTTTGGTATCAGGAACACTTGAAAAATGGCTATCAATTAGTCAGATCTCCGCATATTGGCAGCAAAAAATTATGGGAAACTTCAGGGCACTGGGGATTTTTTAGCCAAAATATGTATCCGCCCCTTGAAGTTGGCAGAACGCTAGAGGATCTTAAAGCTGGTAAAAAAGCAGAAGTTAAGGAAGAATACTTGCTAAAGCCCATGAATTGTCCCTTCCATGTAATTCTATATAACTCCAGACCACGTTCTTATCGTGAATTGCCTTTGCGTTGGGCAGAATGTGGAACCGTCTATAGATATGAAAAAGCCGGAGAATTATCTGGCTTAACTCGTGTCCGCGGTTTTACTCAAGATGATGCTCATATAATTTGTTCCAAAAAGCAAGTGAAAAGTGAATTACTTAAAGTGGCTGATTTTATAACTTATATGTTAAGCACTTTTGGCTTTAAAGATTACAATGTTTATTTATCTTTGCGAGATCCGAAAAATAAAGAGAAATATGCTGGAAATGATGAAGGTTGGGAATTCACAGAAAAGATTATGGAGGAGGTAGCTATTGAAAAAAAATTGAACTTCAAAAAAGAAATAGGCGAGGCGGCTTTTTATGGTCCTAAATTAGATTACAAAATTAAAGATTGTCTGGGTAGGGAATGGCAGTGTTCAACCTTGCAATTCGATTTTAATTTGCCTCAGCGTTTTGACATGAAATTTGTAAATGATCAGGGCAAGGAAGAACAGCCCTACATGCTGCACCGCGCTTTATTTGGGTCATTTGAGCGCTTTATAGGGGTTTTAATAGAGCATTATGCTGGCGCCTTGCCATTATGGCTTTCTCCGGTACAAGTACGAATTATAAATATTGGTGCTGCTCATGAAAAATATTGCCAAGAAGTGCATGATAGATTGCTACAAGAGGGAATTAGAGTAGAATTGGATTTATTAAATGAAACAGTGGGCAATAAAATCAGAAAAGCAGAAAAAGAAAAAATTCCTTTTACTTTAGTTGTTGGCGATAAGGAAATTGCGGCCAAAGCAGTGGCAGTGAGAAAAAGAGGAGAGGGCGATAAAGGTCCGCAGGATTTAGAAAAATTCATTGAGATGATTAAACAAGAAAATATAGATAAAAAATAGTATTTAGCGCGAAAAATATAATTGTCATACTGAGCTTGTCGAATGTATCAATTATATTTTTCGCGCTTGTCTGTTTATGAAATATTTTATTAAAATCTTCGGCTGTCAGATGAATTATTCTGATGCTGAAAGATTTGCCGCAAAATTAGAAGAACTAAATTATCAAGAAGCCGCTAATGATATAGAGGCCGACTTAATTATGCTTATAACTTGTTCTGTGCGTAAATCCGCCGAGGATAGAGTTTATGGCGCTATAAATAATTACCACAAGAAAAAGCTTTATCCAAAATTAAAGACTATTATTTTAAGCGGTTGTATGGCCTTGCGACCCGAAGTGCTTAGAAAAGAGGACAAAGCAGATATTTTTATGGATATTAAAAACCTCAATGCCTTGCCAGAGCTTTTAAAACAAAAAAGTAAACCAGTTGAAATTGATGATTATTTTTCAATTAAGCCAAAATATGAAAGCAAATTTACAGCTTATGTGCCAATCATGACTGGCTGTAATAATTTTTGTTCCTATTGTATCGTGCCATTTGTGCGGGGCAGTGAAGAATCAAGGCCTGCACAAGAAATTATTAGTGAAGTTAAAGATCTAATTAAAAAGGGATATAAGGAAATTATTTTATTGGGGCAGAATGTGAATTCTTTTAAACTAGAATATAGAACAAAGAATATAGAACAAAGAATACAGGACTTCCCGAATTTATTAGAGTATATTGCCAAATTACCTGGTAATTTTTGGTTGCGTTTTATTACCAGTCATCCAAAGGATTTATCTGATAAGTTAATTAAAGTTATGGTCAGAAATGAAAAAATTTGTGAACAAATAAGCTTGCCAATTCAATCAGGTGATGATCGGATTTTAAAAAAAATGAATCGCCATTATACAGTTGCGCATTATAAAAAGCTGGTAAATAAACTTAGAAAAAATATTTCCGGTATTGCTATTTCCACCGATGTTATTGTTGGTTTTCCGGGAGAAACTGAAAAGCAATTTAATAATACTGCCAAACTTTTTAAGCAAATCAAATTTGACATGGCTTATATAAACAAATACTCCCCAAGAGAGAGGACTGCGGCTGCAAAATTGAAAGATAATATTTCAAAGTTAGAAAAAGTTAGGCGCGAAAAAGTTTTAAATGAAATTTTGAGCAAATACTTGTTAGAAAGCAATAAAAAA
>CAIXNZ010000068.1 GCA_903920975.1 Candidatus Falkowiibacteriota bacterium
CTTTGCCGCGAGATTTTCAAAAGGCCAGTTTAGAACTTATTTATAAAGATGATTATGGCTATAAATTGAAAATCGGCCCAAATATTGGCGTTGACTGGGATTTTAAAGAATTTAATAATATAATTGATAAGGACGGTTATAAAATAGGCAGTGTTGATTTTGATATGGCTGGCAAAAATATTAATAATGGCAAATTAAGATTTACTATCACCGTACCGAATCTTGACACCAATAAACCGATTTATATTAATAATATTAAAATGACTTTTGCACGCCAGCCATTATTGTCCGAAGGTCTAACTCAAAATCTAATAAATTATTTTAATTATGCTAGATCTCAATTTAAAAGATAAAATTATAAAAATACTTCTGGTGATAATTCGCGATGCTTTTTATTGTTTATTTATTGCCTTAATTATTTTGGGAATTATTGAAGTATTTAAGCCAGGTTTTTTTCTCAATCATTTAAATTTATCCTGGTATCTGGCTATCACGATTTTATTGGGCGCGGTTTATATTCTATTTTCACCAGTGAGGAAAAATGAAATGAAAAAAATGAAGCTTTTGGATTATTCAACAGTAATCTTGTTATCAATTATTTTTGGCATTGGCATAATTTATTTATTGCGAGGCATTGGTCCATTGAATATTTTGATTGGCATTTGTACTATTTTTATTTGTTATTTATTTATAACCTTAAGTTTTAAAGAAAATATATGATTAAAGATGTTATTATTAGAAAATCGAAAAAATTTGATGATGCTCGCGGTTGGATTTGCGAGGTTTTTCGCAATGATGAAAATAAATATCAACCAGTTTATAGTTATGTATCAGTAACAAACCCTGGAGTTGTGCGCGGACCTCATGAGCATAAAGCGCAAAGCGATTATTTTATTTTTGTGGGGCCTGGCAGTTTCAAGGTTTACTTATGGGATAATCGCAAAGATAGTCCGACTTTTGGCGCGCAGGAAATCGTTGATGTCGGAGAAAATAATCCCACCTCTATTTTAGTGCCTCCTGGCATTGTTCATGGCTATAAGTGCGTTTCTTCAGAACCTGCTTATTCAATTAATTTGCCAGATAAACTTTATAAGGGCGAAGGCGGAAAAGAAGAAGTTGATGAGATTAGATGGGAGGGGCGTGCTGATTCGTCGTTTGTAATTGAATAATATTTAGTTATAGTTTGTTAAAAATAGTTATAGATTGTTATAGATTGTTATAAATTGTATGGATAAAAATGAAATAAAAGATTTTGAAGATTTAGAGATTTTTAAATTAGCAAAAGATTTGGCGAATTATATATATGATTTGACAAATCAATTTCCAGGCGAGGAAAAATTTGGTTTAACATCACAGATAAAAAGAGCGGCGATTTCAATTTTCGCCAATATAGCAGAAGGTCATGGTAGGTTTCATTATAAAGAGAATGTTCAGTTTGCCAGGCAGTCAAGAGGGAGCATGAGCGAAGTTAAATCATTTATTATTTTTGCAATGAGTCGTGGTTATATAAGTGAAGAAGAATATAATAAATTTATGGATCAATATATTAAATTACAGATAAAATTAAATAATTATATAAATTCTTTACGCCGTCGTATAAACGATCTATAACTTTATATCTACATATAACAATATTTAACAATTAACCAAACACTTATGCCAAACGAAGATTGCCTTTTTTGCCAAATAATCGTCGGTGAAACACCCGCCACAAAAGTCTATGAAGATGATAAAATTCTGGCAATTTTGGATATTCACCCGGTTAATCCCGGCCATGTCCTAGTTATGCCAAAAAAACATTGCTTTAATATGCTTGATGCTGACGAAGAAATATTACAAGCCATGATTTTGGCAACAAAAAAAATCGCCATTGCTGTTCTAAATGGTTTGGGTTATGATGCGTTTAATTTAGAACTTAATAATGGCCGAATTGCCGGCCAGATTATTCCGCATTGGCACTGGCATATTGTACCTAGAACCGCTGATGACGGCTTACAGCACTGGGTGGGTAAAAGTTATAAAGCCGGGGAGGCAGAGGAAGTTGCTGACAAAATAAGAGATAATATAAAATAAATTATCATGATTTATATTCCGGAAAACGAAATGCAAATTACTTTTGCTCGCAGTGGCGGCAAGGGTGGGCAAAATGTTAATAAGGTCAGCACCAAAGCCATTTTAAAATGGGATCTATATAATTCCCATGTTTTATCGTCTGACCAAAAGTATTTAGCTTTGCATAAATTAGGCGGTCGCATCACTGAAAAAGGCGAAATTGTTTTAATGTCGCAAAGTGAGCGCTCTCAAGCGCAAAATAAGCAAATGGCAATTGATAAGTTGAATTGGCTAGTAAATAAAGCTTTAACACCGGAAATAAAAAGGATTGCGACCAAGCCGACTCGCAGTTCAAAAGAAAAGAGAATACAAGGCAAGAAAAGAGTTTCAGAAAAGAAAAAATTAAGGAAAATTCATGAAAATTACTAAAACAATTATTTCTAAAATAGAAAAAGACGCCAAAAAATATTTTGTCGGCGCCAGCGGTTGCCATGACTGGACCCATGTTGAGCGTGTGCGAAATTTGGCCTTACAAATTGGTAAAAAGGAAAAAGCCGATTTGGGTATTATTGAAATAGCAGCTTTATTGCATGACATTGCCAGAAAAAAAGAAATGGAAAGTAATGGTTTGATTTGCCACGCGCAGGAAAGCGCAAAATTGTCCAAACCGATTTTAAAAAAATATAAATTAGGCAAAGAACAAATTGCCAACATTTTGCATTGCATTGAAGCGCACCGCTTTCGCAAAAGTTTAGCGCCCAAAACCATTGAAGCCAAGGTGATTTATGATGCAGATAAATTGGATGGCATTGGAACCGTCGGAATTGGCAGAATTTTTCTTTTTGCTGGTTATCTGAAGAATCCTCTTTATACTGGCAATGAAAGATATTATGCTCAAAAAGGAATTGATCGCTCATATACCAAAGACGATACTGCAATTATGGAATACGAATTAAAATTGAAAAAGATTAAAGATAAAATCTTAACCAAAACAGGCAGAAAATTTGCTCAGGAAAGGCATGATTTTATGGTGAAATTTTTTGAACGATTTTGGCAAGAAGTTGAGGGGAGGAAATAGCTTGAATTTCTGGGAAATTAGTGTTAATAATATATTGATATCAGAACCACAAAAATAATTCACTAAATAACACGAAATTTTAGTGCTTTTCGTGAAATAAATTTCGTGGTTCATAATTCTATGAAACTATTAATCACAGGCGGCGCCGGTTTTATCGGCTCAAACTTTATACGCTATTATTTAAAAAATCACCCAAGTGATCAAATTATTAATTTGGATAAATTGACTTATGCTGGCAATTTAGAAAATCTGAAAGATGTTGAGAAAAATCCCAATTATAAATTTATTAAAGGCGATATTTGCGATTTTGATTTGGTAAGTAAACTAGTTAAAGAAGCTGATGAGATTATTAATTTTGCCGCCGAAACCCATGTTGATCGCTCAATTTTAGACAGCGGTGATTTTGTGAGAACAAATATTGAGGGCACAAGAACTTTGCTGGACGCTGCTAAATCAAATGACAATAAAAGGTTTCACCATATATCAACTGATGAGGTTTTTGGCTCATTAGAGCCCAAGGACGCGCCTTTTAGCGAGAAAACATCTTATGACCCCAGAAGCCCTTATTCTGCAAGCAAAGCGGCTTCTGACCACTTAGTGCGCTCTTATTATCATACCTTTGGCCTGCCCATTACCATTTCGAATTGTTCTAATAATTACGGGCCATTTCAGTTTCCTGAAAAATTGATTCCATTTTTTATCACCAATTTATTGGAAGGTAAAAAAGTTCCGCTTTATGGTGATGGTTTAAATGTGCGCGATTGGATTCATGTTGATGACCATAATAGGGGGGTTGATTTGATTTTACAAAAGGGAAAAATCGGCGAAACTTATTGTTTAGGTGGAGCCAGCGAGAAAACTAATTTGGAAATTACCAAATTTATTTTAAATGAATTTGGCAAAGGCGATGAAATGATTGAATATATCAAAGACAGGGCAGGGCATGACAGACGCTATGCCATTGATTTTTCTAAAATAAAAAAAGAACTTGGCTGGGAACCGCAAGTAAAATTTGCAGATGGCTTAAAACAGACCGTAGAATGGTATAGAGACAATCAAGATTGGTGGAAAAAAATTAAATCAGGCGAATATCAAGATTATTATAAAAAACAATATGAAAAGCGATAAGCAGACTTGGTTAAAAAAGTTTGAAGTCAAATTGGCACCGATTTTAAATCATCGCCATTTTAAAAAATACGAAAAATGGGCGTCGCTGATTATTTGGATGCTGGCTATATATTATTTGTCTTCAAAATCATTAACTTTTGTCGTAGTGACTGATTTTTGGGAGTTTATTTTGCGTAAAATGGCGCACATGTTTGAATATGGCGTGTTAAATCTGTTAATTTTTAGAATTTTAGGCCAAACCGAGAAAAGGCATTATTATTGGAATTTATTTTGGGCATTATTTTTTACTATTTTGTATGCTATTTCAGACGAGTATCATCAAACTTTCACAATTGGACGAGTAGGAATTTATACTGATGTCTTAATTGATTCGGCTGGCGCTTTGGTTGCAGCTTGGTTAATGTTTTTAAATCACAAACACAAAGAAATACTTAAAAGCCTTAACAAATAATATAGATAACAAAAACCGCCCTGATATTGAGCGGTTTTGTTGTATATATTTAAGCGTGGAGTA
>CAIXNZ010000069.1 GCA_903920975.1 Candidatus Falkowiibacteriota bacterium
ATATAGTAAATGTTGGGGGAGAATGGTATCCCTATGACATAATGAACTTATTACCAGATAGTGGCGCAATAATTATTTTTGCCACCTTGGCCATAATTTTATTTATAATTTTTTATAAAAAACAAAAGAGAGAAAGCATTTTTTTCTTGCTGGCTACAATATTGTTTTTTGCATTGACTCTGAAATCAAAGCGTTTTGTGGAATACTTCGTTCCTTGCTTGGTTTATTTTTGCGCTTTTTCTCTAACCTTTAGTCTGGAAGGCATCAATATATTCAGTTATTTTAAACAAGTCAGGTTTGAAAATATCAAGTTGGGAAAAATTCTTTCGGTTGCGCTGATTTATTTGATTATTATTATTCCCATTATTTTAGCCAAAGATGCTTATCTGACACGGCAAACATTTTTAGGCGGCATAAAATTTTCTCGTTTTGCCGGTATTTCCAGGTTTTTAAAAGATAATACTAAGCCTGGTGAAATCATCATGCACACCAGCTGGGATGATTTTCCCATGTTATTTTATTATAATGATAAAGATTATTATATAGTCGGCTTAGATCCTACCTTCATGTATAAATATGATCCAAGTCTTTATAATTTATACGCTGACATAACCATGGCCAAAATAAGTACCAATTTATATGCTGAAGTCAAAAAGAATTTTAAAGCCGGTTATTTTATTGTCAATAGCGGACGGGATCAGCTGGAGAGGAATTTGATTTTAGATGGTAATTTTAGTAAAGTTTATGAAGATAGCGATGGAAAAATATATAAACTAAAATAATTATGAGTAAAGTATTGATTGTCGTCCCTGTTTACAATGAAGAAAAAATAATAGAGCAAAATCTGAAAAAATTATATGAATATGCCAAATTAAATTTATCTAGCTATGATTTTAGAATTTTGGTGGCTGATAATAATTCTAATGATCAGACTGCCCCAATTGTCAAAAAATTAACAAATCAATTTTCACAAATAGGCTATGAATTTTTTGAAAAAAAGGGCAAGGGCTTGGCTGTCATGAAAAGTTGGCAAAAATACCAGAACGATTATGACGTTTTTGCTTTTATGGACGCTGACTTAGCAACTGATTTAAGCGCCTTGCCAGAATTAATAAATTCAGTAAGTTTAAATTTTGATATTGCCATTGGTTCACGGTATCAAAAAAAATCAGTGGTAAAAAAGCCTTTTTTACGCAAAATATTATCTTTTGGCTATAGAGTTATACTGCATTTATTGTTGGACACGAAAATAAAAGATTTCCCCTGCGGTTTTAAAGCCGTGAATAAAAAAGTTGTGGAACAAATTATTCCCTTAGTAAAAAATGACCAGTTTTTCTTTGATACGGAAATGCTTTATTTGGCCGAACAAAAGAATTTTAAAATCAAAGAAATGCCCGTTACTTGGGTTGAGCCGCGTAGTCAAAGTGATAGTAAAGTTAATCTAGGGGCTGTCTCTTGGCGATACTTGAAAGAGGTCTGGCGGATGAGAAATGAACATAGCCCAAATAAGCTTTCTAAGAATGAGAAAAAATTTATTTGGCTGGTGTGTTTTATCTTAATTTTAATTACCACACTGCCACATTTGTTTGGTTATTTTACTCGAGGTAATCTATATTATTCAGGAATTATTCTTTATCCAACCGATAGTATGGTTTATCTTTCTTATGTCAACCAGATAAAAGAAGGGAATTTTTTACTGGACAATTTATTTTCAAATGATATTGGGGCCGTTAAACTACTTAACCCCTTTTGGTTACTTGTTGGCTTGGCGGCAAAAGTTTTTAATCTGCCAGCTGCGATTGCTATTAATATATTCCGGATACTTCTAATTCCGGTTTTTTTATTTACATTATATAAATTAATATGGTTTTTTACAGAAAACCATTCCATAACTCATAGAAAAATTTGTTTTTTATATTCTATCTTTGCTAGTGGCTTTGGCGCTTACTATGCTTTTTCTAAGATAGGTCAAAGTATTGATTTATTGCAAATGCCCATTGATACTTGGGTGGTAGAGTCAAGCAATTTTCTTGTCTTGTTAGCGAGCCCGCACTTCATGGCTTCATTAACTTTGATGATTCTAGTCTTTTATTACTTTTTCCAGAGTCTTGAACTTAAAAAATATAGCCATGCGATAATAGCAGGTTTTTGTGCATTGTGTTTATTCAGTTTCCACCCATTCTTTGTCGTAACAATTTATTCAGTTTCTTCATGTTATTTATTAGCATTCTTTCTAAAAAATAGAAAAGTTGGAGCAGTTGGAATTAAGGAAATTTTTTGCTGGTTAATAATGATTTTCATTTCGCTGCCCAGCGCAATATATTATTTGTATTTATTGGATACAAATATTTTTATGCAAATCAAAGCTGCTCAAAACATATGCGAAATGCCAGCAGTACCGATTTTTTTTATTAGTTATGGACTTGGTTTAATTTTGGCCATTTTTTATTCTATCCAATTATTAGTAGACAGAAAATTGACAAATAAAAAAATGTTTTTGTTAATATGGTTTTGGCTTTCAATGGTATTGATTTATTTTCCAATTAATTTTCAAAGGCGATTAACCGAGGGTTTCCAAATTCCCTTAACGCTGTTGGCGTTTAGCGGTTTCATCATTATATATAATTTATTAAAAATTAAAGTTAAAACTTTACAATTAATTAAAAATTGGCAGCTGGCGGTGCTATTTATTTTCATCTTTTGTTCTACGAACCTTTTCGTTTATACAAATTTTTTTCGATTTTTAAGCTTAAAGCCAGAAGTTCTTTATTTAACTAGAAACGGGAAAGAAGCACTTGATTGGTATCAAAGCCAGACATCATTTACTGAAACTATTTTAGCTTCCTTCTATTCGGGCAGTGAAATTGCCGGGATAGCTGCCAGAAGAGTTTATTTGGGCCATGACGTTGAAACTTTTAATTATGAAAGTAAGAAAAAATACGCAGATTGGTTTTTCTCAGATAATCTAGAGGATAAAGAGAAAATACAATTTTTAGGCTTAAACCATATTGATTATATTTTTTATGGCCAGCGTGAACAAAAAATAGGGAATTTTAATCCCTATCAAAAAAATTATTTATATTTAGTATATAAAAATAACGAGGTGTCGATTTTTAAAGTCAAATAATATTAAACTCGCCGATAACCTCACGCTCATCAATCGCATCTTTAATGCTACCGATACCATTTAGTTCAAAACCGCCCTTTATATTAATGAGACGCACATCTTCATTATTGGGGGGCAAGTCATAATAGTTTACTTGGATTATTTGGTTGATTTGCCACTCACTGGTCGGATAAAAACCGTAACCCAAGGTATAAATTTTATTATTTATTTCCAAAAAATAATTTTTATCAATTTTTTGCAAAGGTCTGAAAAATAAAGAGATAATATTATCGTGTTTATCATAACCAAGAAACCGAATTTGTTTCCCCAGGATAATATCTTGGGGAT
>CAIXNZ010000070.1 GCA_903920975.1 Candidatus Falkowiibacteriota bacterium
AAAGAAATTAAATTCTTTTTTGGTGATAACAGCAATTATTTTGGCTGTTATTTTTTGTTCGCAGGGAGTAGTTCAGGCAGCTGGTTTAACTGCTCTATCTGTAATTTTACAAGATGGAAGCGGCAATAATCTTTCTGATGCAACCACAGCAGTTCCAAACACTTATATCAATTTTACTCCTTCAACAGACATAAATACTGATGATGGTATCCAGATTAATTTTGCTTCTAACTTTAATATTGCCAGTGTGGTTAATGGCGATGTGACAGTAACACAAACTAACACTAGCACTGACATCACAAAAGGTACGGCTGCAGTTGATACTCAAGATTTGCAGATTCCAATCACAACAGAGGGCGATACTCCAAATGGAGCAGTAAGTATATCAATATCAGGAAGCCATATTACAACTCCTACGACACCAGGTACATATACGGTAACAGTCACTACTTGGAATTTGGGTACTGATGGAGCTTTTGGTGGTGCTGGTGGTGCTGCTGATACTCTTGAAGACAGTGGCGCTGCGGCACTGGTTATTGGTACAAATCAGGTGAATATTTATGGCACTGTTGATCCAACATTATCTTTGGCTCTTTCAGCTAATACTTGTGATCTAGGAACTTTAAGCTTAACTGATATAAAGACCTGTCAGTATAACACTACTGTCAGCACCAACGGACGTAATGGTTATAACGCATACATTGTGGCAGATGGAAATTTAAGAAATGGCGCAACTTCAATCACCAATGTCAGCGATACAAATGTAACGCCAGGTTCAGAGGAATATGGCGTCTCATCAACTGATAGTGGCCAACAAATACGTCAGATTAATGATGCAAATAGCAGCGGTACATATACCTCTGCTGATTGTACTGCCTTAAATGGTCAGGCAGTAACAGCCATGGATGCGGATGCCTTGACTACAAGTGATAAAACATTCGGTCATTCATCAGGGCCTGTTTCCAGTTCAGTTTTTACCTTATGTCATGCCGCCGGCATCACCGGTACAACACCTGCCGGTTCATATAATCAATTAGTCACAATCACGGTAGTCGCCAGTTTTTAAAAATAAAAAACTAAAATAATAAATTAAAAATTAAAAAATGTTCGCCTCAGTACAAAGCTTTGGCGGGCAAGGGGAAAAAATATGAAAACAAAAAAAGTTTATGTCCTTCTGACCGCAGTCTTAGTTGCTTGTTTGCTATTGCCAATGGCAGGCAGCGCAGTCACAATCTCTCCTCCAATTATTGAGTTAAGTGCTGCTAAGGGAGACGTTATTAATCAGGCGTTAAAGGTTCGTAACGAATCAACAACAGCAGCCATTTATTATTTGTCTGCTGAAAAATTTGTGGCCGCTGGTGAAGCTGGTACGCCTCAATTTGTCAGTGGCGGCGAAGATGTTGATTTGGCAAGCTGGATAAAATTTCCAACTGAAAGCATCGCGGTTCCTGCTGGTGCCACCGTTGAGGTACCATTCACAATTGCCGTGCCGTCATATGCTGGTCCAGGCGGTCATTATGCAGCTATTTTTTTAAGCACAGTTCCTCCAAAGGCAACAGCTACGGGTTCTTCAGTCGCCATTGCGAGCAGAATCGGTTCCCTGGTTTTAGTAAGAATCGCCGGTGAAGTAAAAGAGTCCGCAGAATTAACAGAATTTTCAACTATCGCAAAAAGTTTTAGTTCATTACCAGTGGATTTTTCTATCAAGATAAAAGATACCGGTAATGTGCACCTGAAACCCATGGGCACTATTTTGATAAAGAATATGTTTGGTTCAATTGCCGGCAAAGTATCAGTCAATGATAATGGAGGCAATGTTTTACCTGACCAGACCAGAAAATTTGACGCGCAATGGGTGAAAAATCCGACCGCAACCAATTCCAAGACATTTTGGGGAAAATATCGTGACCAAAGCGAAAATTATGCCTTTGGCAAATATACTGCTGATTTGAACTTGTCTTATGGCACAGCCGGTTTGACTCTTGGCGGAGTAACAAGTTTCTGGGTAATTCCTTGGAATATAATATTAGTCAATCTATTAATTGTTATAATTCTGGTTGTCATTATCTATTTTGGTGTTAAACGTTACAATGCATGGTTACTAAAGAAATATGCTAAGAAAAGCAAGAAATAGCAGATATTACAGAGATACTAATTGAACTTTAAAAAGCGGGGTTTATATTTGCGTAAAAACCCCGCTTTGATTATAAATCCATGCAAAGGGCGATTGTCATTATTGTTTGTGTCGTGTTTGTCAATTTTTTAATCTTGTCCATTGGTTACGGACAAACAAATATTAATATTTCCGCAACAGTGCCGCAAACAGAACTAAACAAAAATATTAAAACAGATCAGGCTCAGACAACAACCAAAGAAAACATTTACCAATATTATTTTGAAAAAGGATTGAGCCAGAAAGATATGGCTGATTCTCGGGAGAGTCAGACGACCTATGATAGAGTAGCAAGCTATTTACTGATGGCAGCTCTGATGTTTGTGGTGGCCCTGCTCTCAATGATTACATTGAAAATAATTGAATATTATAGAAAATAAAAATTACTAATAATT
>CAIXNZ010000071.1 GCA_903920975.1 Candidatus Falkowiibacteriota bacterium
AAATAATATTTTTTAATTATGGGCTCCCTATTACATGGTAACAGAGAGCCCGTTTTAACTAGCTATATCTCAGTCGTCGAATAAGTGGCAGTAAAAGCGGTAAAAAGATTACCAACCAATAGACAATGATGTTATTAAATTTTGCAGTAGCCGGTAATAATTGACAACCGCCAACACTTTTACTTCCATTGCCATCATCTTTTTCAGTCGTATCGCCATGACCAGATGGTGGCGGTGGAGGCGGTGTTGTCGTACAGTCAGAAGGACAAGAGGCTGAATTTTCCCCGCTGTCACAAATACCATTACCGCAAGTATTTGGCGGCGGCGGAGTAATATTAACCACCAAGTTAAAAACCAGGTTTTTTCCACCCATACCATTGTCTTCGGTATAAATGATTTCCTGATTATTAACCAGTAGTTTTTGTCCGCTCAAAATCCCCTGCCAATCAGCCAGCCATAAATTATCTTCAAACTGCATATTGCAATAAACCATTGCCGAGCTAAAAACCTCGAGAGTTTTATCTTTAAGGCCTGCGCTCAAAATAGGATTATTGCTTTCCAGATTTGCGCCATAGCAATAGAGCTTGGGATACGAATAAGTACCCTGATACTCAAATTGCAATTGGCCGCTGGAATTAATAGTTGGCATTACTCCTGGCGGTGGAGGCGGTGGTGTTATGGTGCAATCAACTGGACAAGAATTTTCATCCTCGCCACTATCGCAAACGCCATTACCACAGTTATTTGTCGGGGGTGGCGGTATTGTTCCGCCACCTGTACCAAAATCGCCTTCGTAGACCAAGATTAAAGTATCAAACGCCACTGTTTTGGCCGGATTATCACTGGTTTTGGAAAATACATCAACGCTGTATTCCCAATTTGTAAAATAATCATAGGTGCCCAGATAAGCCAGCTTATTCGCGTTATCATTTGCCTGGTCAACCAAAACTTCAAAGGGATTGGCCACGCTTTGGCGGTTATGCCAAATGCGATAGCGCACATTTTTGGCCGTGGCATAATAGCGCGGTATAACAGCGTACAAAGAATAGGCGCCGGCAACTGGCAGATAAAAATGATAAGCAGCAGCATTGTCTTTAGCCGTTGAAAGCAGCCAAATATAATTGTCATTGCCAACAGCGGCTAATGGCGTGCCATCAGTTGCCCTGCCCTGCCTTTGCCAAAGACTGGTATCAAGTTCAACGTGAGTAGCGCCGTTTGTATCCAGCTGATAGCCTGAGACAAAAATTGTTAAAGGTTTTTGCGCGCTTTCAGCCATATTGGCTTCTATAAATTCAATTGGATCAACCCAAGATTTCAGATAAGTGACAAAATCAGTGGCAGGCCAATAACCAGGTCCTAATTGATCATAACCATTGATGCGGATTTCAAAGTGCAGATGCGGACTATAATTGCCATTGCCATCGCCCACTGTGCCGATTTGCCAACCCATTTTTACATAAGTGGATTTTTTTACCATCTGATCCTGTGTTATGACAGTGCCGTCATCCTTAATTATTTTTATTTCATTAAGATGGCCATAAAGCACGTAGATTTGCGTTACTGTCTGGCCATTGGGCAAGGTAAAACTTTTTCCTGATTTGGCAGTGATTTGCAAAATCAGGTAATTACCCCAACCGCTGGTCCAGCCAAAATTGTAAATCTGCGCATTGGCAATCGCATAGAGCGGCGTACCTAAATCATTAACGCCTTTGAGATTCAAATCAGCTCCCAGATGTATTTTATCAGCGTAGGCAAAAAGCGAGCCAAACGGCTGATAATCAAAGCAACCACCAACCGGAATTTGCGAATCGCCTTCCAGTCTGTAGATTTTCGAACACGTCATTGGATAAATAAAGTGTTCGGCGTATTTGTAATCATCTACTGGCGGCGGAGCTTGGCAAGAACTTTGGCAATCGCTCAAAGTGCTATATAGACCCAAAGTACTTTGAGAACAATTACCGCTCAGACTATTGCAGGAATATCTTGTAGCTGGTGGCAAAGCGCAATTATTCTGACAGTCAATCAAACTGCTGTATTGGCCACTCGAAGATGCACTGCAAGTGTTGTTAACTGTGTTGCAAGAATATTTCTGCACTGGTGGCGTACAAGAACCTTGGCAACTCGCCAAAGTGCTGTATGTGCCTGAAGAACTAATTGAACAGGTTCCATTTACAGTATTGCAAGTGTACTTTTGCTCTGGTGGCGGAGTTGGCAAATCAACGCCAACTGTTATTTGTCCGCCTGGTTCATAAGCAATGTTGCCGGCCCTATCTTTTACCCAAAGAGTAAAAGTATAAAGTCCTTCGGCCGGCGCTGTAAAATTGTAATTCACTGCTGTTCCAAAAAATTCCAGATAAAATTGATTGGTTATGCCTGAGGGCGTCCAACCGCTTATGGAATATCCGCTGGGCACTATCACATAGATTCTGATAAATTCGACGCCGCTCAAATTATCTGATGAAAAAACCGAGACGTTGAAAGTGCTTTGCTGATAAACAGTATTATTTACCAGGTTGGTAAAGTTGGCCGTGGGCAGCTGAGTGTCAGAAATGACTTCAATTTGCGGTCCATATTCCCAAGTGCCATCGCTTTTAAAAACCCAGTAAGTCACTGTAACCTTTTGATTTTGTAAACCATCAAGGCGCCACATCACGCGTTGTGTGACAGAAGATAAATCGTAGTACCACCATCCATTGGCATTTGTCCAGCCAGTATTTTGTCCCTGGCTATTATTGCTTTGACCCTTGACATAGGCGCGCCACTTCACAAAACCCGTGGCATTATTAACCCCAAACTCAATGCCGTTTGCATTGGTGGGATTTTGCTTAATATACATATCATGAGGCCAAACTTCTTCTGACCAAAGTCCCAGTAAAAACAAACCAATCATTAATACCCTTTTCATTTTAGTTCTCCTTTATTTATCCAGAAGTTGAGCTGGATTTTTTTTACTCCGACCCCCCGCGTCGCGGGGGCTCGGAGATTCCCCCTGAAAAATATTCAGAGCTAACAATTACTTTTTCAAACACCTTGCCGTTGGTTCAATTACTTTTTTCTTTCTTTCCATCACCTCCCTTCGTCCTCCGTAGCTTTATGCGTAGGAGGGCCTTTAGCTAGTTTTTAAAGTACAAAAAAACACCAAAACCTATTGGTGTTTGCTCCTAATTTTTCTGTTTTTGTTTTGATTTATCATATGAATTTTATATCTAAATCATAACAATTCAATTGAGGCAGACAAGGGATTTTAATAATAAAAATTGACAAAGAATAGCGATAAAATATCCACAAATATAATAAATTAAAGAGAGTTAGAGATTAAAAAATTGTTAATTGCTAATAACAGCCAGGCGACAGTTTTGTGGAAAACTTGACATAAAAATATTTTTTGCTAAGATGAGATCACTCGTCCAAGCCGTGGGCAGGAAGTAGGATATGGGATGGGTTAACCGAATAGACCCTTCAAACCTCCCAACAAAACCCTCCTATAAAAAACTCTAGAAAACCCTGATCCCGGGGATAAGGTTGGGCCTGGCCCACGGCAAAAAAAACAAAAACCCTTTCGCAACGCCAGGCTTCGGCCTAGACGAGCGAAGGGGTTTATTTTTTTGAAAAAATTACCTTTCTTTTCAAAGAGCTATTTGCCTTTGTCCGTCGTAGCCTCTGGCGAAGACGGGCGGGCAAACACCCAAGGGTCATAGCTAGCCCAATGACGGCCAGGGCTGCCATCGTAGTCGTCAAGCCACCGACCAGTGTCAGCGCGGTTGACACTGAATACACGGAGGCGGCCGGAAGAAGCGGTGAGAGGTCCTGAGCCAATCAAAAGATATTCGCCCATGGGCTGATCTTTATATTGCAGCCGCAATTGCGGTCCAACCTCGGCTGGCGCGATTTCCAGACCCAGCTCCCGCGCTTTTTCATAAATCTGCTGTCTGGTCGCGCCGTCAGGAAATCCTAAATCTTTTACCGATAAAATAACCAAATCTAATTTTTCTGCTTTCTTTGATGGCTTAAACTCTTTATTCTCCATCATTTCTTCAGCATAATCTGATATTCTATAGCCCCTCTCTTTAAGTTCTTTGGTCAATTGTTTGGTATTTTTACCGCCGATAGTAATTTCTTTCTGAACTATCCTGCCTTCTGGGAATGAAGTATAAATATGTTCAACATTTGTCAGTTGGTCAAAAATGCCGGGGTAAAGTTCTCCGACATAGACCTTGGTTTCTTTACTTATTTCACTTTTATTGTGCGCAATCTGATCTGGTCGGCAATCAAAAACAATTGGCGCGTCTTTGAGCGGATCTCTCTGTTTTCTGATTTCTTCAATGCGCGGATCTTTCTGGTAGCCAAAACCTTCAATCGCTGAATTTATTTCATAAAGAAAAATCAAGTCATCCTTATTTAATTCTTGCTTAGCCTTAACTTTTTTCTCAATCTGAGTTAATTGCTTCATATCCTCGGTTTTCTTTTCATAAGCTTTGCCATCTGGAAATTCTGCCAGTTTCTTTTTCGCTACATCGCCGATATATGGATCAAGGTTCTGTTCCTTGGCAATGCCGCGCACTTCTCCAATATCCGAGCCTTGCATCCGAATAGCCACCCTGGGAATAGTCGGCTGACCCTGCTTATCATAGGAATAATATACATAAAAATCGCCGTTTTTTAACTGGGCTTGAGCGGTTGATTCACCGGCCGTGCACCAGCCAGTGCCATAGCTCTGCAACGACTCAACAAGCGGCATATGGTCTGTGCCCTGGTCATATTTTACCCATTCGCCTTTGGTATTGACCAATTCATTGGCTTCAGTTGGCGTTACTTTTTCAATGGCATAAGCGTAAAGTTTGCCGAAATTCGCGCCGTCAAGCAGTTGTTTTAACTCCTGATTGCCTTCTGCGACTGGGATCTCTTCTTTATTAGCCTTTTTGATAATCGCATCAACCACATAAGCCAGGGCTTCACGATTTAAATCAGGAAAAGGTGCGACAGTACCCTTGTCGCGCTTGCCAAAGGCATGCTTGGCTTTATCAAAAGAAGACAGCTTTATCATGCCGTTAAACGCCCAGTATTTTGCCCACATCGGGAAACTGTCTGAATCAGGCGAGGTAAAATAATTCACCCAGTTATCCAAGGTTGATTCTTGGTCAGTAATTATTACTTCGGTTAATTGCTCCCTCATCTCGTCGGTAATTTCAATATCACCCTCACCCCGTTCACGAGCCAATCTTTTCTGGTTTTCATAATAGCCAGCAGGAATATCTTCGGGCTTGATAATATATTTTTTATAATAAGATTCTTTTATCCTATCCAAAACTCTTGAATCATCTCTGTGACCCAAATGAGTTTTTTCAATAACTTTAAGCCAGTCAGCGATTTCATCTGCTGGTTTTTGGGATATTTCCTCACCTGCTCGTTTTTTCCTTTTCTTTTCATGTTCTATATAACTCGAGGTGTGAAGCTTCTGATCCTTTTCGTGTAAAAATTGTTCCCCCGGATTTTTGATTGGCATAAATAGGTAAAATTAAAAAGCTTATTCAGCTGATTTTACTTAATTCTTAATTCTATATTCTAAGTTCTGTATTCTAAATTCTCCGTCTACATTTCTTTTAAAATTGGCATGCCTAATACAGCCAAACTGTTTTCCAAAACCTGTTTCGTGGCTTTGATTAAAATTATACGCGCCAAACGAATTTCAGACTCTGCTTTCATAACCGGCAGTTCATGATAAAAGGTATTAAAGTTCTGGCAAACTCTATGAATAAATTGAGCTAAAATAGCCGGGTCATTTTTAATTTGGGCTTCTAAAACAATTTGCGGATATGCTAGTAAATCTTTAATCAATTGTTTTTCAATATTTGATTCCAAGGCCTTGTAATCAGTTTTTCCTGTCAGTTTGATCCCTTCAGTCTCCGCTTTTTTCAAAATGGAATTTAGGCGGGCATTGGTATAAAGCAAATATGGTCCGGTAAAGCCATCAATCTTTAATGCCTCCTCTATGTCAAAAGTAATTATTTTATCACTAGCCTGTTTAATCATGCCAAATTTAAGGGCAGCCAAAACAATTTTTTTGCTCACTTCATTTATTTTTTCTTCGCTCCAATCAACATGTCTGATTTTTGTTTCATTAACAACCTTAGTCATGGCCGCATCGCGCACTTCTTCATAAGTAACCACATTGCCGGTTCTCGAAGAAATAATACCGCTTTTTAATTCCACGAATTCATAAGGCACATGCAACATATCTTTTTTAAAGCCCAACAATTCTAAAATTTTAAAAATCTGTTTTAGATACTGAGACTGGCGATTATCAACAATATATAATGATTTATCGATCTTGTATTTTTTGAATTTTTTTATAGCCAAAGGAATATCTTTCAAGCCATACAAAGAAGTGCCATCGCCGCGCAATAAAACCAAAACTCCAAGCTTATATTCTTCCAAATCAGCAATAATCGCTCCCTGACTTTCTTTAATAAAATCTTGTTTTAAAAGCATGGGTAATAATTTTCTGCCTTCTTTTTCTTCAATGCTTTCAAAAAAATCCACATTAAATTTAATGCCTAATTCATCATAAATTTCATTAAAAGCATCCAGACTCCAATCTCTGGTCTGTTTCCATAAAAACATTAGATCTCTATCCTTGCCTGCTTCTAATCTTTGTAAAATTTCCTGAACCTGAACCTGTTTTTCCGGGTCACTATTTAATTCAACAATGGCGCGACTATATGCCTGGCCTAAAAATTCACCTTTGTCAGGGCCAATATCTGCTTCATTGACATAATTAAGCATGTACCACAATACCTTGGCTACATGGGCGCCAATATCTCCCAAATAATTAGCGGCAATTACTTTGTAGCCGCTGGCCTGGTATAAATTAACAAGCGCGGAACCAAGACAAATATTTCTGACATGGCCGATGTGAAATTCCTTATGCGTATTGGGCTGGGAATATTCAATCATCACCTTTTGACCTGACCCGGTTTTATTTAAGCCATAATCACTGCGTTCTTTTTTTATTTCAGTCAAAATCATTTCCGTCACCTTGGCATAATCAAGTAAAAAATTTAAATAAGAACCAATATTTTTAATATTGATAATAAAACCACTCGGCTTAATTACTTTAGCTAAATCTTCAGCAATTTTCTCCGGAGACTTTTTCATTTCCTTGGACAAAATAAAACAAGGCAAAGAAATATCGCCCATCTCTGCTTGTGGCGGCTCGCGCAAATCTTGCGGCTTAATCTTAAGGCCATGTTTTTTTAACAAAGACGCAATTTCGTTTTTTATTTTGAGATTAATGTCCATAGTAATCAAGCGAAAACTTTTTTTCTTGTCATGGTGAGGTTCTCGAACCATGACGCCACCCTTCGAGAGCCTCAGGGTGACATTGTCGAGAAGTTTTCGCTCAGTATTATATAATTACCTTAATAAAAAATCTTTTTCCTTTCTGAATCAAATGTTCGCCGGGATCCAAAGTATAATTAATATCGCTGATAACTTGGTCATCAATTTTCACTCCACCCTGTTCAATCAATCTTTTAGCATCGGAGCGCGAAGGTGCTAAATTAGTTTCAACCAAAATATCAATCAACTTTTCACTTTTCACTTTATAACTTTCAACTTGTTCTGGCTTTTCTTTTTGTGAAAAAACTTTAATAAAATTTTCTTTGACAGCCTCGGCTTCTTTTTCACCACGGTAAAGTTTAACGATTTCAAATGCTAATTTAATTTTGGCGTCGCGCGGATTGGCGCCGTCTTTCATTTCAGCGGCTATTTTATTAATTTCATCAGTCGGCAAATCAGTGCAGGTTTCAAAACCTATTATTATCATTTCGTCAGTCCAAGACATGACCTTGCCAAACATTTCTTGCCCGCTATCAACCAGGGTAATCATGTTGCCTTCGGTTTTGCCCATTTTCTTGCCAGTCGGATCAGTCAAAAGTTTTAAAGTTAGAACAAATTTTTCTTTATTTTTTAAGGTCTTCATCAAGTCACGGCCAGCCAGCATATTAAAAGTCTGGTCAGAACCGCCGATTTCCAAATCCACATCCATGGCCACGCAATCATAGCCTTGTAGAACGGGATACATAAATTCGCTCAAATAAATGGGCTTACCTTCTTTTATCCTGATCTGAAACATATCGCGCTCTAAAAGTCGTTGCACAGTAAATTTGGATGCTAAATTCATAACATCATCAAATTTCAATTTTCTATGCCATTTGGAATTAAACATGACTTTGGCCGCATTCTTGCCGGAAAAATCTAAAATGCCAGAAGCTTGTTTTTTATAACCCTTTAAATTTTTTAAAATCTGGGCGCGAGTCAATTGCACTCGGGCTGAAACCTTGCCAGACGGGTCGCCGACCATGCCAGTAAAATCACCGATTAAAAAAATCACTTCATGGCCCAATTTTTGAAACTGCGCCAATTTTCTGAGCTGGTTGCCATGGCCAATATGCAAAACCGGGCCTGTCGGGTCAAAACCGCAGTACAATTTGATTACCTTGCCAGACATTAAAACCCTTTTAAATGTCTCTTTATCTGGATAAATTTGTTCCACTCCCCGACTCAAAATTTCCTCAATTAATTTCTCGTCATTAATGACTTTTGCCATAAAATATTAGTTATTTATTCCCCACTTTAGTGGGCCGACTAAAGTCGGGTATAAATTAAATTTAGCATAAAAATCAGGTCTTTTCAAATATAAAAGAGGCTTAGTTATTATTCCAAGCCTCTTTATTTTTTTTCTTTCATTTCTGCTTTGCGCTTCTCCCAGCTGTAATTAAGGTCAAATTTTTCTTGAATCAGCAATCCGTCTTTCTCAATTACTTCTTGCACACGCGGGTCGCCATAATCCAAGATTTGAATTTTGCCGTTTTTAAGTGAAAAGTTGCCTGCAAAAGTAAAATGATGACTACATTTAAAAACTAACCCCTCTGTTATTTCATACAACTGACACCAAAGATCTATACTATCAATTTTCAATTCATTGCCCAATTTCTGAATATTAAATAGACCAAAGAAGGAAAAGTAAGTTGGAAGTAAAAAGGGATTTTTTGTCTTTTGATAAAAGACATACTCATGCCGATTATCTACAATTCCCCTAAAAAACCAACTCTTTATTGTTGCATCATGATAAACTGTCCAGGAAAATATTTCTTTTTTATAAAAAACCATCGGCCTTCTCGCGCGAAGATATGTTACGATAGTACCAAATCCATTCCTCAAATAAATTCTGGGCAATTTAATAGCAATATTCAATCTAGGCAATAGGATCGCGATCCTCCAAGTGCCTTTTTTAATTTGCAAAGTACATCACCTCCTTTAGCCCAGTACCTGAGCGCGTTAGCGCGAATGGTTCTGGGCTCATCGACCCAACCTTATCATAAAATTATTTTTTGTCAACTTCGGCGCAAAGCGACGAGTCAATAAAAAAGCGGCCCGTATTGTTCGAGCCGCTTGCTTAAAATTTTTATGGAACTATTAAATTACCCGCATAGATGCCTCCACGAAAGATAATATCAGCGTGCTGATAATTCCCCCCGTCATAATTTATGCTCCAGTTGATATTTCCCTTTTCACTGTCATCCAGCCAAACTTGCGCCAAATCACCAGGGTTTGTCAGACCGATTGTATTGGCATAAAGATATAATTTCTTGGCCTGGCCTTTGGCAATGACAAAGTCGGCTGAATCAAAATCAATACGTAGAACACCGCCAACAACAACAGCGCCAGAATCCAAGACAGTGCTTGTTTCATCTTTGACCATGAAGTTGCCTATGCCGGCGAGATTATTAGATGAAATATTGAAATTGATAAAATTGCCACTGGCATTTACAAATGAAATATCATCAGCGTCATCGGCCCTAACATTAAAAATGGCAAGCAGGGTGTTGGCTCCTGGGATTAGAACGCCAGACGGCGAAGAAGCATTTATATAAAAGTAAGGCCTTGACCCCATAATAAATGATGGGCCATAATCCGCAACAATCGGAGCAGTGCTGATATTAATGTATTGATTAGAATTTTTGCCAGTTGCTCTGACATCTGTGTTAAAAAGAATTTCTGGCCAAAAACCCATTGAGTTCCAGAGATTTACTCCATCAATCGCGCCGACATCTATTTTCACGGTCAACACAACGCTGGTATTGGCTCTGATATTGACAGAGTTAGCCAAGAGAAAAAAGTTGGCATTTGGACCGCTTGGCGCAATCGCCACAGGATCATTAACCGAACCGCCATCAGACCTGGCCGAAGAATATAAATACCAGGCGCAAGCTGGTACAGAAATCGCAGCCATATCAGTAATCTTGGCTTGATTCAAGTCCAAATCTTCTACAAAATCGGCTTGCAATTTTACGGCCAAAACCAGCACTTGCTTATCATTGGCAATAATAAGTTGTTTGGCTGGGTTAGTGCTGTCCAAAGCAGCAAGACTGAATGAACCGTGCGTATCAAATAAATAGCAATCTGACTCATCAATGTCGCCATCGCAATCATTATCCAATCCGTCATGACAAATCTCCGGGCCCAAAGATGTTGTTTGCACACAGGCCAAAAAAGTTCCCGTTGCTCCGCATTTTTTTACGCCTTGAGAGCAAACTCCATGATAACCAGTGTCACAAGGGACAGTAATACCCGCCTGGCATTCGCTGCATTTTTTATTTGCCTCATCACAAAATTCAGAGGCCAGACAAGGTGAAACGCCTGCTCGGCATATACCATTAATATCGCAGGCCTCCAAACCATTGCAAAACTTATTATCATCACAGTCAGGATTTGACATACACCCAGTTCTGGGTGTGCAATCGTCAGCACAGTTTTGCGCGGTTTCACCGGTTTCACAAATATGATTGCCGCAAACCGCAGTTATGGTGCAAACATGATTGGTCTCATTGCAAGACTCGCCAGCCGAACAAGGCAGCGGGCCCAAAACGCAGACGCCATTGATATTGCAGATTTCCACGCCAGTGCAAAAAATGCCATCGTCGCAGTCACTGTCTGATGTGCATTCTTGGCTTGTCAAACGATTATCTGAAGAAGTAACATAAGTGTCTCCTTCTCTACAGCCCATGAAAAACATGGTGAAAAGCACCAATGACATCAACAATCTTTTCATTTGCATTCTCCTTATCTTTTTACAGACCCTTTTAATAAACTCCATTTATATCTCAAACCCGCAGGATTTCAAAGGAAATAATTTCAAGGAACAAATAATATTATAAAATATCATATTTTTTCATTCTTGTCAATAATAAATTTAATGCTCAAATCGTGTTTAATGTTCCATGGGGTTTGGCCTGCCTTGGCCGAGCCATGGGGGCGCAACCTAAGCCCTTCGACTCAGCTCATCATTGTCATACTGAGCCTGTCGAATGTATCAATGATGAGCTTTGCTCAGGGCAGGCTAATATGGCATTTGCGCCACCAAAACTTTTTCTGCCGCTTTTTGGCTGCAAAAAGCGGTCAAAGAAATATGCAAGAAATCAAAAAACAGCCTTATGGTTCGACTATGCTCACCATGACAGGCTGTTTATTTATTTCAAACTTTTTAATTGCTCTTCTAATTTTTCCAGCTTCTCTTTTTGCTCTTTTAATTTAAATTCTTCTTTTTCTACAACTTCTTTGGGCGCTTTTTTTACAAATTCTTTATTCTTTAATTTTAGCTCCAAGGATTTAATATATCCTGCCACGCTATCAATTTCAGATTCAATCCTCTCTTTTTCTTTTTTAATATCAACCAAACCTTCCAAGTGCAAACAAATTTCTCCCACGCCCTCAAGTACATGTGAAACAGAATTTTTGGGTTTAGCTTTTTCTACTTCTAATTTATCTAATCTTGCTAAAAACATTATGGCCTCTTTTTGCTCATCAAGTTTTATTTTTTCCAAATTCTTGCTGATAATAGAAACAGCCACTTTCTTCGCCGGGTCAACTTTAAAATCAGCGCGTAAATTTCTAATGGTCATGACAATCTCTTCAAATTTCCAAAACGGGTATAATATCTCATTATTAATTTTATCATTTAGGCCCGTGCCCTCCATAGCTTCAGCGAAGGAGGGCCATTGCTGTACTAGTAATAGTTCCTTACTTTCCAAATTACTCCAAATTTCTTCGGTAACAAAAGGAATAAACGGATGCCACAAAATAAGCAGTTTACCCAAAACATAAAGTAATATTTTATCAGTACTTTCAACAAGTTTTGAGTTTTGCCTTTGCAATTTTGAGATTTCTAGATACCAGTCAGCCAAATCAGACCAGGTAAATTCACGCAAAGCATCGGCCGCGCCTGAGAAATTAAAACTCTCCAAGTCCATTGTTGTTTCAGAAATCACCTTATCCAATTTTGCCAAAATCCATTCATCTGCCAATGTTTTTGTCTCTGGTCTTTTTTCAACCAAATGCACCTCGTTGACCGAAGTTAAAATATAGCGCGAAATATTCCAGAGTTTATTTACAAAATTTCTGCCACCTTCAACTTTTTCATCATAAAGCCGACCATCCATACCAGCGGCAGTGCCGGAAATCATGGCCACGCGTAAAGCGTCTGTACCGAATTTTTCAATTAAATCTAATGGATCAACAACATTGCCTAGTGACTTGGACATCTTTCTCCCCCTTTCATCTCTGACCAGACCGTGCAGATAAACTGTCTTGAAGGGAATATCACCGAGCAAAAATGTTGTTTGAATAATCATTCTAGCCACCCAGAAAAATAAAATATCATAACCTGTTTCCATGACAGTTGTCGGATGAAATTGCATATCAGGCGAATTTTTCAGCCAGTCTTCCCAGGTTTTGTACTCTGAGAAATTTTTATCCATTAAAGTTGAAAAAGTCCAAAGACCAGACGAGAACCAAGTATCCAATGTATCGCCATCTTGCTCCCAATCGCCTTTTGGTTTTTCCAGGCCAACAAAAATTTCCTCATTTTTTTTGCCTTTATTTTTATACCATACGGGAATCGGGTGGCCAAACCAAATCTGACGAGAAATGCACCAGTCGCGCAGATTTTCCAGCCACTGGTAATAAGTTTTTTCAAAGCGCTCAGGAATTATTTTGATATTTCGCTCTTTAACAACCTGCAAGGCGACTTCGCGAATAGTTTTATTCTTGAAAAATTTATTGCCTTTTAAAGTAACTTTTTTATTGACGCGGACAAACCATTGTAATGATGGCAATGGTTCAATGGCCGAACCGCAACGGTAACAAATGCTCAAATTTTGTTTTGTATCTTCGACTTTTTCCATCAAACCTTGTTCTTCTAACCAGGCCACAAATTTATCTCGTGCTTTTTCAACTGTTAAGCCAGCATAATCTTTGCCAGCCTCGATCGTCATCTTGCCATCCTCACCAATAACTTTTATCAAAGGCAATTTATTTTTCTGGGCAATTTCATAATCAATAATGGAATGAGCTGGCGTAACGCCAAGCGCTCCGGTACCAAAATCAGGATCAACAGATTCTTCGGTTACAATTTTAATTTCCTGCTGGCCATGACCCAAATCAATAGCATAAATTTTGCCAATATATTTTTTGTATCTCTTATCTTTGGGATTAACTGCCACGGCCGTGTCGCCCAATTTTGTTTCTGGCCGAGTAGTGGCAATGGCAAAAGGAAAATCTTTAGAGTATTTAAAAGTATAAAGTTTAGCCTTAACTTCTTTATATTCAACCTCATCATCTGACAAAGTTGAATTACAGCGCGGACACCAATTGACAATGCGATAATCTCTTTCAATCAGACCAGCTTCATACATTTTTACAAAAGCATAGCGCACCACTTGTGATAAGCCCTCATCAAGAGTGTATCTCTCGCGGGACCAATCGCATGACGAACCCATTTTTCTGACTTGCTGATTTATTATTTTGCCAGACTCTTCTGCATATTCATTAACCTTTTGTAAAAATTTTTCTTTGCCCAAATCATGTCGTGTCTTTTTTTCTTTTTCCAAAAGTATTTTTTCTACCTTAGTTTGAGTGGCAATGGCCGCATGATCAGTGCCTGGCAGCCATAATGTCCTTTTGCCCATTAGACGATTGAAACGAGTCATTAAATCCTGATAAGCCAGCATAATAGCATGACCCGTATGCAAGGTTCCGGTGCGATTAGGAGGAGGCATGGAAATAGAAAAATAATCAGCATTATCAGCCAACTTTAAATTATCAGGATTAAAATAGCCTGATTCTTCCCATTTTTTATAAATGGCATCTTCAACTTCCTTAGGATTGTAGGCTTTAGGAATTTCTTTCATATTCAAAATTTTATCAAAATTTCGCTTACTTGACAAGAATTAAATAATAAGATAAAAATATACTTCCTGTCTGTTGACAAGAATAATTTATAAAGTTATACTAAGTTATTAAACAAAAATTCCAAATACATGGGTTTGACGCAAAATCAACAAATTTTTGAATTGCTAAAAAAGAGTTCTAAAACTCTGATCGCATTTAAAAAAAACTATTCTGGCGATGCCATAGCATCTGCCCTGGCTTTGTTTTTATTTTTAAAAAAGATAAATAAGAAAGCCGACATTATTTGCCAGGATTTTGTCATTCCCCAAAATTATTCTTTCTTGCCTAAAATCAATGAGATTAGGCCCAATCTTGGCGGTTTGAAAAGATTTATAATTAATTTGGATTTAAGCGATACCAAGCTTAAAGATTTTTCTTACGACATTAAAGGCACTAACTTAAATATTTATTTAACTCCGGAAACAGGCTCGTTGGCAGAAAAAAATATCAGCTTTAAATCAGGTGATAATAAATACGATTTAATCATCACCTTAGACACTGATGACATGGAATCATTGGGCGAACTTTATGAAAAAAACACTGATTTTTTCTTTAATACGCCAACCATTAATATTGACCATAATCCTGAAAATGAACAATATGGCCAGATTAATTTGGTTGAGTTAACTAAAACCTCAACTGCAGAAATTATTTTTAATTTAATAGAAGACTATGATATTAATATGTTAGACCAGGAAATTGCCACTTGCCTTTTAACTGGCATGATTTCCAAAACCAGAAGTTTCCGCACAGCCAATATCACACCCAAAACTTTGAACATTGCCAGCCAACTTATTTTGAATGGCGCCGAACGCGATTTGATCATTCAAAATCTTTATCGCACCAAATCAATTAACACGCTGAAACTCTGGGGTAAGGTTTTAGCCAGATTAAAAAGTGATTCAGAACATAAAATCACCTGGTCATATCTGCAGCAAAAAGATTTAATTGAATTAAATTTACAAAAGCCTAATTTGAGCGAAGTGATTGAAGAATTAATCACCTCTGCTCCGGAAGCTGAAATTATTGTCTTATTCCATGAAAATCAAAACCAGGGTATCTCTGGCATTATTTATACTTCTAAAAATTACGACTCTTTATATTTAGCTAAAAATTTCAATCCCTCAGGCACCAAGACTCTGGCCACCTTTGAAGTCAATAAACCAGAATTAATTACTTTTGACCGTAATGAACATTACTATCAATACCTGTTAGACCAGGATCGCAGCAATCAACATATAAACATGATTACTCCACCTACTAATGGTGTTCATATCGCTGATAATGACCAAATGAAAGCAACTTTGAAACATATTTCAAAATGTGTTAAAGGAATGCGTGCTTTAGAAAATATTTTATCAACATTTGACAATATTGGAAAAAAAATGAACAATAAATCAAATGCTTTTATGTCAATCGGGCAAGTATTTAAAGCTTTAAATGATTATGCTATCGCATCATCTGTTATCATGGGAAATTATGATATTACTGAAGAAGAAAATTCACAAAATATCTTGTCAAATGCAGTGCGCATAGCTACACCAGCAAATGTTGGCAATATTGCTGCTGCCGCGATTGACCTTGCAACGGGTGGTACACACCAATTTACTGTCGATATGGCTGCTAATATTTACACAGTCCCAGCTACCACGACCGCTGCAGCAAATGCTGTAGCAGCTGCAATTGCAAATGCTCCAACTGCACATATA
>CAIXNZ010000072.1 GCA_903920975.1 Candidatus Falkowiibacteriota bacterium
AGCCGCCTGCAAATGGGATCCAACCGATGTTGCCTATGGCTCCATGGCCAACCCCTGCACCAGCACTACCAATTGCACCCTCAACCTTTCTGGCGAAACAGCCAAGACAGTTTACATGCGCTGCATTGATAACGCGGGCAATCCGGCAACCACTTCATACACTTTGAATTACACAATAGACGCGACCAAGCCCAGCGTGACCATCAACCAAAAAGCCGGCCAGGTAGATCCGACCAGCGTCTCACCGGTATATTTCAGAGCCGTCTTTGATGAGCCGATCAATACAGGAACCTTTACCAGTGTTGATGTGAATATTACCGGAACTGCCACAACAGGCTTAGTTACTATTACAGAAGTTGCGCCAAATGACGGAACCACCTTTGATGTTTCGGTCGTGGTCACCGTTGACGGAACTGTAATCGCTGATATTCCTGCGGGCGGAGTCCAAGACTTAGCAGGCAATACCAATAATGTTTCAACCTCAACTGACAATACGATAACGGTTGATACTACTATTCCAGGCGTTACAAATGTAAGTTCAGATACAATTAACGGCGCGTATAAAGTAGGTTCTCCGGCTATTGATATTAAAATAACATTTAGCCAAGCAGTAACAGTGAATACCGGAGGAGGTACTCCGTACATAACGTTGGAAACAGGAGTTACTAACAGAGATGCCATATATTCAAGTGGCAGCGGGTTAACTGATTTGCATTTTAGCTATACAATCATAGCAGGTGATACAGCTAGCGATTTGGATTATGTAAATATAACTTCTTTAAATGCTAATGGCGGGACAATTAAAGATACAGCCACCGGCACAAAAACCGCAGATTTAACTCTGCCCGCTACTGGCGGAGTCGGTTCCTTAGCAGCCAATAAAGATATTGTCATTGATACGACTGCTTCGACGGTTGCGATTACCGCGCCGGCAGCCGCTACACATGTTAATGGAAGCGCAACATTTTCATTTACAAGTTCAATACCCGGAGGCACTGTAGAATGCAGCATTGATGCTGGTGCTTATGCGGTGTGCGCCTCTAGCGATACATTTTCCTCAGTTACGGGTTTCACGGCACATGGCCAGAGTGCATTCACTTTGAATGTTCGTGATACAGATGCAGCTGGAAACGTTGGCAGTGACAGCAGAAGTTTTGTGAAAGATACAATATCACCTAATGTGACCATCAACCAAAAAGTCGGCCAAGTAGACCCGGCCAATAGTTCGCCAGTATATTTTACGGTAGTTTTTGATGAGCCCATAAATACAGGAACCTTTGATAATACTGATGTGGCCATAACCGGTACAGCTACTACTGGCTTGGTTACGGTTACCGAGGTGGCGCCAAATGACGGAACTACATTTGAGGTCTCAGTTGTAGTCACGACAGCTGGCACAGTGATTGCTGATATTCCTGCCGGCGGAATTTCTGATCTGGCAGGTAATACAAATAATGTTTCAACCAGCACTGATAATTCAATCGCTTATGATGCTTCTGCGCCCTCAATTATTGGTATTACCAGCGTAGCCGGAGATACGATTGCCCCATATTATGACACAACAAATGACAGTTCAACCTTATTAGTGTATACGGCAGATGCTGATGCAGTAACCTGTAAATGGGACACATCTGATGTTGCTTATGATTCTATGGCTAATACCTGTACCAGTACGAGCAATTGCACATTTAATTTATCAGGTGAAGGTGCAAAGACAGTCTATCTGCGTTGTGTGGATAGTGCCGATAATAAAGCTACATCATCATATACTTTGAATTACACAATTGATTCCATAGTGCCAGCAATCACAGTCATAACCAGCGTAGCCGGAGATACGAGTGCGCCATATTATGACACCACTGATGATGGCGCAACAGCAGTTGTTTTCACTTCAAGTGCGGACACGGCAAATTGCCACTGGGACACAACTGATACCACTTATGATTTAATGGCCAATGACTGCGCTAGCGCTACTAGCTGTAACCTTACCCTCTCTGGCGAAACAGCCAAGACAGTTTATCTGCGCTGCGTAGATAATGCCGGCAACAAGGCCATCACTTCATATACTTTGAATTACACAATTGATGCCACCAAGCCAAATGTAACGATTGATCAAAAAGCAGGGCAACCAGATCCTAGTCACACCTCACCAGTACGATTTACAGCAGTCTTTGATGAGCCAATAGATACAGGAACCTTTACCAGCGTTGACGTGAATATTTCAGGCACTGCTACTACGGGCTTAGTCACGATTACCGAGGTTGCGCCAAATAATGGAACCACCTTTCAGGTTTCGGTCGTGGTTACGGTTGACGGAACTGTAATCGCTGATATTCCTGCGGGCGGAGTCCAGGATTTAGCAGGCAATACCAATAATGTTTCAACCTCAACTGACAATATGATTACCTATGCCGCACCAATTGGTGGCGGAGGTCATACATCAATTTTTCCATCAAATTATTCTCTGACAATAAATAGCGGGTCAACTTGTACGGATTCAAATAATGTTAATTTAACAATTGAGGCCAATAATGCTAATCAATATATCATTAGCAATGATTCTAATTTCTTTGACGCTGATTGGCAGTCATTTACCAGCCCCATCAATAAAAGTTGGTCCTTAGAAAATGGCAACGGTTCAAAAGCAGTTTACGTGCTATTGAAAAGCACGACTAGCGATTTGTCGCCGCTAATATCCGCTGTTATCAATGTTAATTCAAGCGGCTGCGGGCCCTTGCCGCCAGTTCCGCCAGTGACTCCACCCACGGTTCCACCCAATCCGCCAGCATTAAATATTACTTTAAATCCGGGGGATACATTTAGAGGTTCAGCAGATACGGTTTATTATTATGGAAGTGATTATAGGAGATATGTTTTTCCAAACGTTAAAACATTCTTTAGCTGGTACCCCGATTTCAGTAAAGTCAAAACCGTGCCAGATAGCGAATTAGCAAAAATTCAAATGGGCACAAACATCACCTATAAACCAGGCGTGAAGATGCTCAAAGCCCAGACACTGTCAGATGTTTATGCGGTTGATTTGCATGGCACCTTGCGCTGGATTGCCAATGAAGATGTGGCCAAAGAGTTATATGGCATTGATTGGAACAAGAAAATTGATGATTTAAACGATGCATTTTATATGGATTACGTTAAAGGCGATATAATTCGCTCATTGGCTGATTTTGATCCAGTTGAAGTGGAAAAAATGGCCCTTGATATTAACTTTGATAAAAATTTAGGAGCAACTCCTGTGAATATCGCCACTGCGATAAATCTACAAACTTCTGCCGTGTCCACTACTGTAATATCTCCTAAAATTCAGCAGTCAACTGAAATTTGTCACAAAGACCTGACCTTTAATTCATTCCTAAAACTTGGTGATGCTGATATTGAGGTGATTGCTTTACAAAAATTACTGCAATGTTTGAATTATTTTTCAGCAGATGTGTCGGCAAATGGTCGTTTTGGCCCAACTACTGAAGTAGCTGTGAAAAAATTTCAGATTGCCAATAAAATTGAAGTTAAAGGTTATGTCGGCCCGAGCACTAGAGTAGCTTTAAATAAATATTAATGCTTATAAAATAAATAAAATATAAAATTATGTTAAAATTTTGGAAAAAAAGGAATAGAATCCCGGGCAAAAAATGTTGCCCCAAGTGGC
>CAIXNZ010000073.1 GCA_903920975.1 Candidatus Falkowiibacteriota bacterium
ATTTTTTTTTTATATTTAATATGCTTGAAAATTGCTTTTTGTCTTATCGCTCCCGATTGTTTGGATACTTTTTGGCATATTTTGCCATGTTTTTGTTTTGCCCCCGATGCGGCGATGCGCTAATGCGCCCGCGGGGCTTGGTTTTTCGTACTTCCTATGATTTCTTACTGTTTGAAATTTCCGTATGAAGCAATTGTCGGCTTCGCCTCCTCCCCAAAAAATGCCCCCCACCCCACATTGGGTCTCCCATATTTTTTTGTGGGCTTGGCCGTGTTGGGTTTTGTTGTCTCCTTTAAGAAAAGAAAAATGTTTCACGTGAAACATTAACTTATTAAATTCACAAAAGTTAAAAAGAATTAATTAAAATAATTTAAAATAAATGTTACGACTAAACGTCGTAACTCTTTTAAACGTTTTATAATAACTTGGAGCTTTTATGACAAATAATCATTCAAAAACAGAGGTTTTTGTTCATTTTGTTTTTGTTACAAAATGGCGTCTTCATTATCCGTTTGAATCTGATGATTGTGATAGATTACGAGAACTTGCAATGCAACTTAAATGTACTGTTCTCGAATGCAATCACAGCGTTAATCACTTCCATTGTTTAGTTGATTTGCATCCGAAGATTTCAATTGCTGATTTTGCCTGCAGAGTCAAGTCTCTCTTTTCTGGTTATTATGCTATTAAGTGTGATTATTGGCAGGGATTCCAAACTGGCTATTATGCTTGTTCGGTTGGTAAATCGACAAGGCGTCTCGTAGAAAATTATATTCAAAAACAATAAACTCCCTTATGTAACCATCGTGTTGTTACGTAAATAAGTGTGCCGGTATCCACTTCCCCCGCCGGCACGCTTGCTTTTCTTAACGTCCTTCTATCTTTTTCCAAGTCTTGTATTCCCTTAAGTTTTGTGTTTTCGCTGTTTGTTCGTTTTTTCGAAATTTTTTCGCTTGCGTGGTAAAAATTCTCTTTGTAAGTTCGCATATGATTATTTGTTCAAAATTATTATAAGGTTTTTTATGTCAGACTGGCTTATTTCAATTTTAAATTGGATTCTTTCGGCTATCCCTTTGGTTGATGTCTTAACTACTTTGATTAAATACCTCAGAGGGCTAGCCAAAGAAACAAACACACAGATCGATGATAAAGCTGTTGACTTCCTGGAAATGGTTTTTCAAAAAATGGGCTGGATTTCAGCAGATGCTACGACTGCCGCCATCCCTGTTATGAAAAAAGTTGCGAAATAAATGGGTACAATTGCAGGTCAAGTGCTCGGTGATATTCGAGGAAAGATCGGTTCGCTGGTTTTTTCACGCAATGATAAAGCTAAGATCGTAAGAGGTTATATTTATTTGAACCAACCTGGCACTGACTTGCAATTAAATAACAGAGCTAAATTTCAGGAAGCGATAAATAGTTGGTCCGCTCTTGATTTGGCCGAAAAAAAATTTTTCCGTGATCTCGCAAAATATAATGGATTTAAAAAAGGTGGATATCAGTATTATGTCAAACTTTATATGTTGGGAAATTTGCCAGTGCCTGTCGCAGATAATCATTTAATTGTTAAAAAAGAGGTTACAGTGTCGGAGATGAATGCTCTGTTTTCGTCTCCTATTCAGTTACTTCCTGCTCCTCCTGCAGGAAAATTTTACCTTATTCGCCATATAGTTATGTTTTGCGCTGTTCAGAATTATTCTGCAGAAGGTAACTTGAATATTGGTTATCCTGGTTTTGTTTTTTATTCATCGGGCGTAGGTGGTCCTTTGAATGATGTTATTCGTATTATGCCTACTCCAGATTCTTATATTCATAATGCCGTTGGCTCTTTGGCGACTCTCCCTGTTTTATTGTCGACTGATTATGGTGTCGCTGATCAAGGTGGTTCGTCTTCGTTATTTTTACAAATTGAATATTCACTGTTTGACTGGTTCAACATCTAAATGGGAACAATCGCAAATAGTGTGTTTGGTGACATTTCCGGCAAAGTTGGAGGTATTGTTTTTACTCGTAATTTGAATGGAAAATACATCCGCGAATACGTCAAGGGGATTGATGCTAAGTCGATACAACAGATAGCCAATAGAAGTCGTTGGTCATCGATCGTAGCCAATTGGAAAAGCGTTTCACGTGCTGATAAATTACTTTGGAAAAATTATGCAGTTAATATTTTTAATCCAAAACACGGAAAAAAAATGGTTAATTACAGTGGATATGCTGCTTATGTTTCTGTTAATTGCAGTGTTGGAAGTCTTTTAGCTGCCAGTTTTGACCCTACTTTTCTTGATCCAGCGGTTACTTGGGCGTTTAGTGGTTTTAATTATTTTCTTAATTCTCCGCCGACAAAAACTTTTTCTGGTCAGATTCATACTTCATCCGGTGATTTTATCACTTTATCTCTATCTGAAGCGAGTTATATTGCTTCTTCTGGTTTACTCTCTGTAAAAGTTGTTATGAGTGAGACGGTTTCTGGTTTACCTCCGATGTTCCAGGATTATGTTTCTGGTAATTGGACAGGTTTTTCAGTATATTTTTCTACTCTATTGTCTTCAGGCAGAACGGTTGTTCCGCATTACGATGTTTATTTGGTTGGTTCTTTTCCCAGTCCTTTGATTACAGCAGGTTGGGTGTCGAGTGATAATTTTACAATCGGTTGGTATATTCCTCACGATTATTTGGCTAAACTTAAATATGCTTTTCCTTCAGGTTCGGAAGTGTTCGTGTCTTTGTATGCAAACGGCACTGAAGGAGGCGCATCTTATTTAGGGCGTAAACTCATCACAATTTCTTAAATATTTATAAAGGTTTTCTTATGTCTAGGATTCATGGTCAATTTTGGGGCGACTCTTCTGGAAAGGTAGCTGGCGTAGTCTTCGGAAGAGGTAAGGGAGGAAAGTCTTTGCGAGCTCGAGTTAAGCCGACAGATGCAAAGAGTTTAGCACAGCAGAGCGTTAGATCAACTTTCAGTAATAGTGTAGGCACTTGGAATGCTATCACAACTCAAAATAAACGGGCTTGGAATAGTTTTGCTGCTTCTGGCTTTAGAACAAAGCACAATAAAAAAAATTCTATTCCATCAGGTTTTCAGGCATTTTCTTCGGTTAATTTTGCTTTATCTCTTGGTTCATCTCATAGAGGTGTTGCGACATTTTTGCCTACTACTGTTAATACTACTATAGGTGATTTGCCATCAATGAATTTAAATGCGCCGTCAAAGTCTTTGTCTGGTTGTTTGTCTGATGATGATGGTAAACCTATTTTTATATCTTTAGATTCTGCGTCTTTTGATTTAGGTTTAGAGCGTGTTACCGGAAATTTTAATATTTCTCCTACAATTTCAACGCCTCCTTTATTTTGGCAAGACCCGCTGTCAGGCAAAAAGTTATCAATATCAATGTACTGCAGTAAACAAATTCCAGATGGACAGTCATCAACTGGGAAGTCTGATGCTTATTATTTAGGTAATACCGGGCTTTTAAGTTCTGCCGATGTTTCTTTTGATGCTGATTCATTTACGCTTAATATGACAATTGAACCGACTTATCTTGAATCAATTAAAAATGGTTTTATAGTTGGTTCTAAAGTTTTTATTTCTGCTTATTTGGTTTCAGAAGAAGGTTTGATGCGACGTATTGGCGTAGTTTCTTCTACTATATCAGGTTAATTTTTTCAACATGAGATAGTCAAGTAATTTCATGCTTTCCAAGTTGCTTTGTTTAACTTGGCTATCCTACGTTGAATTGAGGGAGGTTTAAAAGCCTCCCCTTTTTTTCCTTTTTTTTTAAATAATAATTTTTATTTTTTTTCAGGAGTACCCACTTGAAGAATCATCAATTCAATGTAGCCGATAAACTGAACTTGGCTAAGTCCGGTGTTACTGCCACAATGTTTACTACCGACGAGCCGCTTCGGTCTGATGCTCAACATATCTTAAATTCACCTATTAAATTATCTTACTGCCCTCGATGTCAGGGTTTATATTTTTTCAATATACGTACGGGACAATATGGAAACGCTAACTGTAAAGCCTACTGTTGTGATTACTGCGGTCCTAAAAAAGCTTACAAACTTGAACTTGCGCTCTGTGATTATTTCAAGCAATATAAGCATCTCAGACTTTTCACTTTTACCTTTCGAACAACAGCTATTGATGAGAGTGGATTTAATAACAAAATTGCGTCGGAGATTTGGCGAAGATTTATTAATAATTTGCGAAGAAGCACCTCCCTTAATGATTGTCAAAGAAATGTTGATTATGTCAGAGTGTTGGAATATACAAAGCGAGGATATCCTCATTTTCATGTTTTCATGTCTGAATACATGCCTATCCAAGTTATACGAGGTATCTGGCATAATGCCATTAATCAAGTACTCGGTAGTAAGGGAGTAAATGGAAATGTACAAGTTACTTACTCTGGTAGTGCGACCAGTAAAAACGATAAAGGCAATTATACTCCGGAGAAGGCTTCTAAATATGTTGCCAAGTACGTTGTCAAAACAGCTAAAGAAAAAAAAGAAGGATTAAGGAATTGGTCTAAGTCTGGAAAGGTTAAAATTTTTCCTGACAAGCTTTTTTCTTGTGGCTGGTTTTTTTTCAACGAGCGGTCGCTTAACCTAAACTTGAATGAGTTTTGCGTAACTTCCCGTCCTCCGTCTCCAATACGTCAAAAGATAAGATCACTGTATGAAATTGTGTGCTCTCAGATGCCTGATTTGAACCTCGACGCCGAAATAGACATGATGAAAAAATTGGATATTGAAGGACATCCGAAGTAAGTACCTTATAAATATACTATTCTCCTGATCTCGCAGTATATAATACATATATTATTGTATTGCTTGTCTGTTGTTATAACATTGTTTGTTATACGGTTTAACATTGTGTGAAAAGGATATCTGTATAAGAATAAACTCTTTATTAATAACAGGACTTTACAAAATGACTCGTATAATTTTGCTTATAAAAAAGAATAATTTTACAATAACAGATAATTTTATTTCTGATTTATCTGATTTTCTTTCAATTCATAAATTAAAATGCGACATAGTTTGTATAAATAATTTAAGCTATGATTTATGTTCAAATGATTTTGATTTTATTGTTTTGGAAGATAATATTAACTTGGTTGATTTATCAGATATAAATAAAGATTACAACATTGACGCATCAATTTCGAACAAGTAAGTTTATTACTAAAATTATTTGTAGCACGTTTATCGTCCAGTTCCGGCTGGGGGCGGCTGGCTTCCTCCTGTCGTCGTCGCCCCCGCCCCCGCCGTTTTCCTCGTTATTCTTCCGGTGCAGCGGCTGCGGACTTGCATCGCTTCGGGCGGGGCTTCGCTTTTGTGGTATCGCCGGCGGGGTGGCGTTCCCCGCCCTTCGCTCTGCTGCGCCGTAGTCGGCTATTTTTTTTTTATATTTAATATGCTTGAAAATTGCTTTTTGTCTTATCGCTCCCGATTGTTTGGATACTTTTTGGCATATTTTGCCATGTTTTTGTTTTGCCCCCGATGCGGCGATGCGCTAATGCGCCCGCGGGGCTTGG
>CAIXNZ010000074.1 GCA_903920975.1 Candidatus Falkowiibacteriota bacterium
ACATTTTTCACAGACCCAAATTAGTTTCTTACATCATTCACGACAATGTATGTTAAAATTTTGGGTCTGTTACAAATTTTAAATCTAATATACAAATTCAACATTTTTAATGGGCCCAAATTATCCTCCTAAAACATGCCTGTCAATATGTGTTAAAAATTTGGGTCTGTTAAAAATGTCAAATCTAATATATCAATTTGACATTTTTAACGGATACAAATTTTCTTCTTCATTAAAAATCGGGTCACCTTTGTCTTTAATATAGATGGAACCTCTTTCCGGAAAAAGTTTCTGATAAATATCATGCTGGTCTGAAGCTAAAGCTGAATAAAAATCAAATTTCAAAACCTGAAAGTCAAAGAGTTTGCCGATGATTAAAAGAGTACAAAAAGAAAAAAAATAAACCAGCAAGATAAGCCGTTTATCTTTTTTTTCTCTATTATAGAATTTTTCTTTTTTTGGCTTAAAAAAAATCATTTATCTGCTCAAAATAACAAATGAAAAAATTATTACCCCACCCGTAAATAAGGTTAAAATTGTGGTTAATAAGGTTAAAAAGGCCTCTGGTAATCTTTTTTGCAAACCCAGATAGGCCGGATAGCCCAAAACTAAAAAGCCAGAAACAGCAGCGCTAAAAACAAATAAAAGTAAAAAAGACAATATGCTAACAATGCCATTAACCTGGCCCATAATGCTATCCAAGCTGGTGATTACCCAGGCAATCAAAAGGATATAGAGAATTTCCAATATACCCCCGCCAATGCCATATTTATAAATGTCTTTTTTCTCAATCTTTTTAAACCAAAACATAATTTTTTATTTAATTATAAATAAGAATTTAGAATTTAGAACATAGAACTAAGAATTATGACGTACAATTAAAATCCAATGGCTTCTCCGATTATCTTTTCCCAATTGTCAGATGCTTCATTCCATTTGTAAGCTTCCATGCGACGCACCTTTTCTGTGTCAGAAGTTATGTACTCAACTTTAGTGTCCGAACCAATTCTTTTGGAATAAGTGGTTTTTTTATCAAGAACCAACGGCTTAATAATATATTCCAGCTTCATTTTGCCCATTGGTCCAGTAAAGATCAGCTCTTCCTTGGTGCCCTTGCCTTCTCTCTCTGACAAATCCAAAACCTGATTTTCCAAAATCCCAAAATTTTTCTTAACCATATCTTTTATTTCTTGCCATCTATCGTCGGTCATATTTTTAGAATAAAGAATTAAGAACTAAGAATATAGAAATATTAATTTTTGGAAAAAATACAACCACAGTAATCTTGTCTATATAAACCCAATTGTTTAGCCAACCAGTCAGTCACTTGTACGCCAAAATTCTTTTTAAAATCCCGGTCATAAAATTTCACCAGATATTTTGTTTCAGCTTTTCGGCCAGCATCCAAAACCTGCAAAGAATTTTTTTGCCTCCCCATGGTTAAGGTTGTACAAAACCAATCGAAATCATTGGCTTTGGCAAACTCTGCGGTTTTGCCCAGACGCAGATTAAAACAAAGCGAACAACGAAACCCTTTTTCCGGCTCATTTTCATAGCCCCTGATAAAGTTTAGCCATTCATTTGGCTGATAATTGGCCTCTATGTAATCAATGCCCCGACTTTGACAGAATCTCTTGATTTCAGAAAGCCGCTGTAAATATTCCTCCTCGGGGAAAATATTAGGATTAAAAAAATAAACAGTCAGGTCAAATTTATCTAAAAGCTGATTGATAATATAAATACTGCATGGTGCACAGCAGGTATGTAAAAGTAATTTTTCTTTCATTTTTAATCTTTCTTAAATAGCCAGTTTGTCAGCCAGGAAATAATCCACATAATCAAAGCCCCGATAAAAGCCGCCTTAAAATCCGCCACCACAAAGCCTTTGACAATCGTGCTGGTCAGCCAAAACAAAACAGCATTAATAATCAAGGTGAAAAGCCCCAAGGTCAAAATGTTTACCGGTAAAGTCAAAAGGATTAAAATTGGGCGAAGTAACGCATTGATTATGCCCAAAACCAAGGCTGCAATTAAAGCAGCATAAAAGCCAGAGACACTAATGCCTGGCACATAATAAGCAATGCCTAAAATGGCTATGGCATTGATTAGCCAGCGTAAAAGTAAATACATACTTTTTAGCTTAATATTTAATTCTTACTTATATTTTAGCAAAAAATTTACTAGAAATAAAGCCCTCTCATAAATAAAACGTTATGCGCTAAACGAGTTTAATGCTCCCTGGGGTTTGGGGGCGCAACTAAGCCCTTCGACTCAGCCACAGCACTGTCATCCTGAGCATAGCCGAAGGATAAGTGCTGGGCTTCGCTCATGGCTGGCTGTCTATACATTTGCGACCCCATGGCTCGGCCAAGGCAGGCCAAAACTTTTTGGTTCTTTTTGGTTACAAAAAGAACAAAGAGCCAGCGTCGTTAGAGCGCTGGCTTAATCTAAATACTTCTTTCCTTTTAACTTTTCCGGCAAATAATCTTGCTCCTCTTTATAATCAAAATTTGGTGAATATTTATAGTCCTTGCCATAACCTAAATTTTTCATCAATTCCGTTGGGGCGTTTCTAATATGCAAAGGCACTGGTTCATTTGGTAACTCCTTGATATCGCGCTTAACTTTATTTATTGCTTCATACAATTTATTGCTTTTGGGCGCCTTGGCCAGATAAGCTACTGCCTGGGCCAAAATCACATCACATTCTGGATAGCCAAGATAGTGGCAAGCCGTATAAGCCGAAACCGCCTGAACCAAAGCATTTGGATCAGCCAAGCCAATGTCTTCGGAGGCAAATCTAACTAAGCGTCTGGCAACATACAAAGGATCTTCCCCAGATTCCACCATTCTGCCTAGCCAATACAAGGCGGCGTTGGCATCAGAGCCGCGCATACTTTTGTGCAAGGCAGAAATAATATTATAATGCTGTTCGCCAGCTTTGTCATATAAATAACTTTTTTGTAAGGCCTGTTCAATAATTTTTTTATCCAAAATTATCTCGCTGGTTTTATTTTTGCCAGTGGAATTAACCGCAAATTCCAATGCATTTAAAGCTGTTCGCGCATCGCCGTTAGACAAATTGGCTAAAAAATCTAAAATTTCATCTGTGATTTTTATTTGAAAATTCCCCAAACCTCTATCTTTATCACTAATCGCAGCTTGAACAATTTTTTTGATCTGTTCCTTATCAAGCTGATTTAAAATAAAAACTCTGCACCTGGAGAGCAGAGCTGAATTAACCTCAAATGAAGGATTTTCAGTGGTGGCACCGATCAAAGTAACAATGCCCTTTTCTACATAAGGCAAGAGTACATCCTGTTGGGATTTATTCCAACGATGAATTTCATCAATAAATAATATAGTTTTTTGCAGTTTGAATTTCTTACGATCAATCGCTGCGCTAACTACTTCGCGCAATTCTTTGACGCCGGTTGTTACAGCTGAAAATGGTATAAAAACTGCCTGAGTTTTCTCGGCAATTATTTTGGCCAAAGTGGTTTTGCCGGTTCCCGGCGGTCCCCAAAAAAGTATTGAGGGCAAATTATCACCTTCAATGGCTTTACGCAGTAATGTGCTTTGACCAATAATTTGTTCCTGGCCCACAAACTCTTCAAAATTAAGTGGTCTCATTCTGTCTGCCAATGGCGCATCTTTTTTTAAATTTTGTTCAAATAAGTCCATAGGATACGAATTTACGAATCTATACTAATATACGAATGTTCAAAAAAATACTGAATTAATAAGCATTATTATAGTATTCGCATTTTAACAAAATTTATCTAAAAGAAAAAGCCCCGACTTCTTTGCAAAAGTGGGGCTTGGGAACGTATTTTACGGCTAGTGCAACTGTGGCTGTGGCGGAGCTAAAATTTCTGCCCGTGCCACTGCTTCGGCGCTGGGAGCATTGGACAAACTAACGAGATTGTTGGAGCTGAAAATGTACCACTTTTTATCACCGTTTCTGCCCAGATGCGGAAAAGCCAGTACTGATACTGGCACGGATTCCAATCCGCCAAAATCTTCTTTTTTGATAATGGCCGGAACCCAACCTTCAACATAAACATCCCCATTTTCCAGGGTGAAAATTCCTTCAATTGGTCTGTCAGTTTCCATTTCTTTACCCTCCTTTAGTTGCGTTTATTTTAAAATACCCGATTTAAACATCTATATAACAATGTTTTATCATACCATATTCTTTTACTTCTGTCAAGGTATTTATTAGATAATTAAGCTAATATTAAATAAAAAAATAGCGCGCCGTAATGAAAACGACGCGCTTTTTGGCTATCCTCCCACCACAAGCGCAAGTTTGCGCTCGGTAGGAATTTGATGATTGTTGGTTGGTAAAGGAATAATTTTCCCTGCGATTTCTGGCGGTAAAAGCTGCCAGAGCATCACTCTCAGCGCAAATATTGCGCTAGCCGACTCGCACACGATCTGGGCTCGAGACACATCAAGAAATGGCTTAGGATAACCATTTTCCTTAATGCGCTCCAAAGCCAGGCTCAAGCGTGGCGGAGACGGAACAGGAAAAATATCTCCTTTTTCGGCGACAATAAATAATTTGCCGTCACTGATGAGAAGCCCGTGGATTTCTTTAAACATTATTCCTCCGGATTCTTGCGCCTGGATGCAGACGCATCTGGACCACCACCCACCCTCGGGATACCTTAACTTTCATTTATTTAAAATTTTTTCAATATTTAATAATATCACAATTTTTCAATTTTGTCAATAGTAACAAAAAACCCCGCTTTGCGGGGCTTTCTTATTTTTAATCGCTTAATTTTTAAACCAAGACCTTATTTTTTCTAAATCCCAAGTATTAATAATATCATTTTTTGTGGCCCAACCCCTTCTGGCCGTGGCAATGCCATATTTTATTAAATCCATGTGTTCTAATTCGTGCGCATCTGAATCAATGCAAAATTTGCAACCATAAGACAAGGCGTCCTTGATCAAAGTATCTTTTAAATCTAGCCTTTCCGGAAAAGAATTAATTTCTAAGGCCACTTTATATTTGGCACAAGCTTTAAAAATATCAATCCACTGCACTGCATAACCAGGCCGATGGCCGATTAAACGTCCTGAAGGATGGCCGATAATTTTAATCCCCTGCTTTATGGCAGAAAGGATGCGTTTGGTCATTTCTGATTCGCTTTGATTAAAAGCAGAATGTACTGAGCCAATGCCATAGTCAAGCTGCTGCAAAACTTCCTGACTAATATCTAGTCCGCCATCAGCATTTATATTTATTTCTGCACCAACTAAAAGCTTAATGCCTCCCACTTTTTTATTGATCTTTTCTATTTCGGTTTTATGTTTTAAAATTTCTTTATTTGATAAACCATGAGCCACGCCAAGACCATGCGTGTGGTCAGAAATCCCTAAGTATTTATATTTTTTAGAAATAGCTTTTTGGGCTAATTCGATGAGAGTATTATGACCATCACTGGATTTTGTATGACAATGCAAATCGCCCTGCAAATCATTATAGCCGATTAATTTTGGCAGTTTATGTGCCAAGGCAGCTTCAATTTCTCCCCTGTCTTCCCGAAGTTCCGGCTCAATATATTGCATGCCTAAAAATTCATAAAGCTTTTTCTCATCAGCAAAATGATGAACTTTTTTTGTTTTAAGATCTTTAATGCCATATTCAGAAATACTTAGCTTATTTTTTTCCGCCCAGGTCCTTAAATGGACATTATGCTCTTTGGAACCTGTAAAATGTTGCAGCAGCGAACCATAATCTGTTTCAGGCAAAATTTCCACATCCATTCTAATATTTTTCTTATGCAAAATAGAAATCTTTGTATCGCCTTTCATTAAAATATCTTTTACAAACGGCGCTTTGGAAAAATATACCACAATTTCTTTTGACTTTGGTGTACAAGCCACCAAATCAATATCGCCAATTGTTTCTTTCATTCTCCTTAGCGACCCGACAGTATCGCATCTTTTTATGGCTTTATTCTTTTTCAAATAATTAAGTGCTTCCTCGGCTAACGGTCCAGCAGTGGTCAAAACCATACGCTCTTGCTCCTTTGTTTTGGCCTGAAATTGCGAAATACCGCGTAAAATGTTTTGCGCGGATTTGGCCTTAAAATGCGGGAGTTTTAAAAGCAATCCGCTTTTGGCTGCGTGTTCCAGTTTGCTAATACTGTCTATTTTTAACTTTTTATAAAGGGCAAAGGCTGTTTTTGCACCGATTCCCGGCACGCTTGTCAGCACCAGCATTTTCTCGGGAAATTGCTTAGTCAGGCACTCATAATATTTCAAATGTTTTGTCTTGATTAATTCTTCAATTTTTTCAGCAATACTAATGCCAACACCGGGTATTTCCTCCAGAGCTTTTAATCCTCCTTCCTTATAAACATCCTCAACATCTTTGGTTAAACTGCCAATAATATCAGCGGCGCGCTCATAAGCAATGACGCGAAACTTCGTGTCACCCTTTATCTCCAAAATTATGGAAATATTCTTAAAAATTTGGGCAAATTCTTGATTGGTCATATACCATTATTTTACCATTTTTTGAAAAATAAAAAAACCCGAAAAAAATTCTCGGATTTATTTATATATTTTATTTTCGTTTATAAGCCCAATTCCTTTTCAATCGCTTCTCGATCAAAACCAACAATAATTTTACCCTCAACATCCAAAACCGGCACTCCCATTTGGCCAGATTTATCAATCATCTCCTGAGCCTTGTCATTATCAGTAGTAACATCATAATCAGTAAAAACAATTTTCTTTTCAGTCAAATAATCCTTGACCTGGTGGCAAAAGGGACAAGTTGGCGTGGTGTAAATTAAAACTTTCTTCGCCATAGTTTTATCTTATTGTTTAAATTTTTCAGTCCATTCTTTAACCTGCGCTTTCACACTCTCTTTATTTTTTTCCACGCGGTTAAAATACTTTTGATCAACAATTTCCGCTCCTTTGGCTAATAATCTCAAATTATTAAAAACTCTAGTCGCGCCCATACCGTCTTGGGTGCAAAATAGCGCTAATTTTTTGTCTTTTAAATCTGCTCTATCTAAAAAAGTTCTTATGGCCGGCGGAATATTGGCGGCCCAATTAGGACAGCCCAGAAAAATTAAATCATATTGCGCCAAATCAAGTCCGATTTCTTCAATTTCAGTCTTTGTTTTCATCATGGCGTCATGACCGGCCCAAATATAGCCCCAGATACCGCTTCTTTTCTTTTTATCAATTAATTCCCTTGTTTCCGCTTGCAAGGTGGAAGAAATTTCATCAGCCACAAACTTAGTATTTCCAGTTCTGGAATAATATATGACTAGAGTTTTCATATTATTTTTTCGCCTTTCTCTTTTTAGGCACAAAAAGCATCACATCATAAAGGGTTTTTTTAATATGGCTGACTTTGGCCGCGATTAAAAAAGCCGTAAATGAAACGGCAAAAAAAGCAATGATAAAAATGTAAAATAGCAAATCAGGATAAAAAAGAATAGTCCCTGCCAAAGCAAAGAATATCAAGCCAATTATCACCAAATAAATAACAATAGAATGTAATTTGCCGTTAACATACTCTAAAATTTGTCTGGTAATCATAAATTTATTTTTCTCTTATCTTTGACAAACCATTATTTTCATCTGCTTGGTCAGCAAATAATGGCATTTCTTCCTCAATTTTTTTTCTTTCATATGCTTTTTGTTTTTTCATGGATTCCACAAATCTTTCGTGAGCCTGCTCTGGCGTTTCACGCCGCAGCATCTCTTCAATTTCTCTCCTAATCTTTTCATCATCTTTTTTCGTTTTATCAACCTTGCGTTCTCGCCATAACTTTCCGATCTTCCTCTTCAGTTCAAGTCTTTTTTCAAAATCTTTGGTAATATTGTTTCTGTCGAAAACTCTATCGCAAGTATCAATAAAATTTCCATTATATTCATGGGAAACATCGTCAATTAAATCATAAATAGTTTTTCTTTTTTCAAATTTTGGTGCTGCTTCGGCCATAAAATTATTAAAATATATCCTCCTTTTTTTCTTTAAAAAAGGCCAGCCACTCTTCAATGGCCTGCAGAATAATTTTAAGCGGCGCTTCAATCATAAAATCAAAAATAAAGATAAAGATATTAATTCTGGAAAAATTCAAGGATAAAAATCTGCCCATTCTGATAAAGGGTAGAGTAAAAAAATCAAAAATTTCACCTGATATATTTTCTCTTTTTTTCAAAACAATTAATTCACGGGCCAAACCACGGATGCGCACGCCAAAAAAGCTGACTACGCTGGCAAACATCAAAAAGAGCAAGATACTAAGATAAGAAAAGTGTATTTGTATTAAAAAATAAATAATTAAAGCAAAAGGCACGATAAAAGAAATCAAATATACCAGATGGAATAATGACCAGGTAAACCAATTTCTTCTTTTTGTTTCTCTGATATATTGCACCTCTCCTGCCTTGCCAGAGAGCAAATCTTCAATACCATTTATCATGGCTTGGGTATTTTTTTCGCTTGGCGTTCTAATAGTAGTGGCGATCAATATCATTAATAAGGGCGGGAAAGTTATATTTACTATGGCAGCAGTCCAGCTAAAAGTGTGTAAAATGTACATATCAAAAGGAATTTCCAATATCAAGGCCAAAAGCATTTTGGTTAAAAAGACATAGATAATCGCGCGCCAGATATGTGTTCTCAAACGACGTTTAGTAATAGAATACTTTTGCTGACACATTTCTCGGATTTTGCTATCAAGAAGTTTCTGATCTTGGGCTAAATCACCGGCACCTTTTAAATCCTGATAAATAAGATCGCGTAAAATAATAACCATTGTTGCATAGCGTCGACAAAACCCCAATAACCTGTTAGTCAATCGATGATTAATTTGCTTATCTATATCTTGTTTAATAGTGGAAATCTGGTCAATAAATTGCGGTAAAAAAACCTGATAATTATCTTGCCAGTCAGGATGCCATAATTTCAAAATTAAAAATTCCAGCATTGGCTTGTCTGATTTTACCAGACTGCGATTGACAGCCAAATATAATTGCAAATTCTTTTCTTCTTCAGTCATGGTGTCGGAAATAATTTCTGCTCGGTTTTTCATCTCTTCATACATAAAACGGACGAAAACTTTTTCTTTATTGGCCGGAACCATGGTTTCTTCTATTTCGCAAGAAGCGATGCCTAAAATCCAGTCATATAAATTTAAGGCTGTACCTAAACCTTTATGTTCTTCAACACCGCTATAAAGCATATCGTACTTTTCAATCACTTTGGCTACTTCATTAATCTTAGATTCGGGATACTTATTATTTTCCAAATAACCTGCGGATACTATTTCTTTAATTACATGCTCACTAATTTTTAAATAATCCCGACTTTCCAAAAAACGCCTTTTTAAAATTCTAAAAACAGCACTTTTGCGCAATAAGTGCTCTTCTTGGTAGTCAATAATCGTCCTTATTTTCTCATACATCAGGGCAACGGCGCTGGTCATGATATTGACCCTAATCAGCTCCTCACCCTCTTTTTTTACGATTTTATCGCGGGCATCTGCGCTATACAGATTATCTAATAAACCCGCTAATTTTTGCATCATATGGCTTAATCATAGCAAATCTAGCGTAAAAATAAAAGACCTGCTTATGTAATAAAAAAGAGGGTTTGATGCCCTCTTTTACTATTATTAATATTGTAAAACCGTCTTAATGGCCTTAGTCTCGGAGTATTTATGCTCAATGATCTTCTGAATATTGTAAGTACCAAATTTTGGACCTTCTAAATAACCTTCTATAGCTGCTTCGGCAAACCAGCCAGAATCCAACCAGTCATATAACCACTGGTCAGTATAACGCGGATCTTCTTGATCAGTGCCAGAAGCAATGGTCATCAGCCATTTGCGATTAAAATCTTCCTGTGAACCAATAGCAGGCGTCATGATAATCGGCAAACCCAATGCAGTATAAAACGATAATTCACTCGGTTTGGTCCATAAAATATCAGTGGTGTGCAGAGCGTGATCAAATTTTTTAAAATAATCTTCTTTATTTTCAGCAAAAATAATTTTTATATTTTTATCCAAACACCTGCCCAAGCCCTGCTCTTTAACTTTTTGCTTGAAAAAATTATGAACATCATTTCTTATGCCGGCCACTAAATTAATATTTAATTGCTTTTTAAATAATCTTCTTCTCAAACTTTTAATAATTTCCACGCCGATATCCCTTTGGGCGCCAGCTCCGCCAACTGCGAAAGTGATAGTCAGAGGATGATGTTTACGTTTGGGAAAATTTTCAGCTCCCAATTGTTCGCTAATTGTTTCACGGTAATTTCTAATGTACCTTGCCTGGGGATCCAGATTAAATAAACGATGCCCGACATCCTGCTTTAATATTTGCAAATCAGCACCGCCCAAATTTTCAGTTGGCAAAGGAAACCCAGTTAAAAATATTTTTTCAGGCCGCACGCCATAAAGCTTTAATCTCTGTTCCACCCGATAATTAGGCGCGAAATAATTAATACGGCTTTGCGCCGGACTCATGGCTACCCAGGTTCTGGAAATATCAGTATCAGTCGCCAAGCAATAAATATCCTGGCTGTATTTATAATATTCAGCCATAAAAGCCACGACAAAAAAAGTGGTTATGATCGGCAAAGGCTTTTTTTCCAATCTCTGCATTAAATCTTTGCCCCAATTCTTTTTTTCAATCAAACGCATGAAATATTCCAGTTGCACATTAGGCTTGGATAAATCACGCTTAGGATAGAAATTGTCAATTTGCTGAAATTTATCAAAAAAATGCCATATCGCCTCGCCAATAAATGGCGTCTTTTTAAATTTAGAAAGCCATTCATACGACTCTCTGCTCTGATGCCAAATTTTGCGGTCAGATGCTGGTATACCGGGATAACTATTGGCGTTAATAACCTTTCCTTTATACGCCAAAACCTTCAGCGGATAAGCAGCGCGCTGATGTCCATAGCCCATATCAACAGCAATCACATGGGCTTTAGCAAATTTAGGTTTTTTGGTCATAAAAAAATCCCCTGCTTTTATTATACCAAAAATTCTATTATAACTTAATATCAAGATCTTCAAATTCCAATATATCTTTTTTTGTATTTAAAGCTTTCCAAAATCCCAAGTGCTTAAAAAGCCTGAATTTTGTTTTAGGAAATACCTCGTATTCTAAACTTCCAGCAGCTGGCAATACTTTTAATAATTCGTTTTTGTCAAAAAGATACCAGCCAATACTTACCCATTCATCTAAAATGGGTTTTTCCTTAAATACGGCAAAGCCGTTTTTTTCTTCAACTAAACCAAAGGGCAAGCGCGGATGAGATACGCAAATAGTATTTTCCCCTTGCTTAATTAATTTTGAAATATCAAGGTCAGTAATATCATCGCAATTTAAAACCAGCGTAAACTCTGATTGCCCAAAATCTTTCAATGCTAATTTAATCGCACCGCCTGTACCTACGGGCTCTTTTTCAACTGAAAATTCAATCAATTTTTTTTTGTCAGAATAATTTTCTTTAATAAAATCAATTATCTCATTTGCTCGATGACCAAGAGATAAAATTATTCTGTCTATTTCTTTGAATTTTGCCAGATAATCAAGCTGGTGTGCCAAAATAGCTTTTCCTTTAACTGGCACAAGCGGCTTGGGCAAATCATATTCCATCCTATTTCCTTTACCACCGGCTAAAATTATTGCGTCCATGACTTTTGAATTAAAAATTCAGAATAAAGAACTAAGAGAATGTAGAATTAAGAATTAAGTAAAGTAAGCTATTTAAGCTGCTTAATTTACTTACCTAGCTTAATTCTTACCAGCTAATAATATTACCAAGTTTTATCAATTATAGGCACATTGCCATATAGTCCACCGTAATGTAGTACTGTATATAAACTGCCAGAATCATTATCACCATCAAAATAAAAACCTACGCCAACATGAGTTAAATGATCGTGCATGATTGTCTGATAATGAATGCCATTAGCCGCTTCCTCGCTCATATAATAATCAAAAAGTGAATCCATTGAAGCCATTACACTTTCATTAATACCCTCGGAACGATTATAATTTCCACCGCCAATATTTTCATAAAGCCAACCCCAACTCTCGCAAAAATCAATTTTAAAATTATCCCAGACCCAAACACGAGCAATCATATTAACCGGTAACCTGGTATGGGTAATTTGTCCCTGATTAAACATTTGTTCTGCCCAAACACTGGCAGTATCTGCCATGCGCTGATCAGAAAGAATGGCCGACTTGCCCCGTTTAGTTCTTTCATAATTTATACGATCCAAAATATGCTGTGTTACAATTTTGTAATTAAAACCAGCGGGTACGCTGCCTTTCTGGAACGAACCAGTACCAGCAATCCACGGACCCGTGGAAGTAAAACCAGGCTTAGAGCCACAGCGTGGATCAGTGCCCTCATTTATGACAGTTGTTGGTGGCGTTGCTGGAGTTGAATTATTGCTATAAGGAATAATTGATAATTCAGCAATAGCCAATTTTGCCAAATCAGTGTCCGTAATACCTAGGCCCAAATAACGCATAATTTCATAAGCTGCTGCCCCGTCTTTTAAGTAATACCTCTTATTTGTTTTGGGATAAATATACCAGGCTTCGCCATGCTGCTGAACCTGCAACAAAATTCTGCCGCTCAAACGGTTGCGCAGCGCAGTATCGCCAGAAAAACTATCCGTATCTTTTGGAATCTTGGCCAAATCAGTATCAGTAATACCCAGACCAAAGGTACGCATCATTTCATAAGCAGTTGGTCCGTCTTTCATGTAATATCTTTTAAAATTTGTGGGATTAACATACCAAGCCTCGCCATGCTGTTGGACTTGCAGTAAAATGTAACCTTTTAACCAAGCTAAGGCGCTTGAACTTGTAGTAGTAGAAGAACTAGAGAAGTTAGAGGATGAAGAGGAGCTTGAGGAACTAGATGCGGAACTGGTTAAGGCCTTATCAGTGATAGTAAAAAAAGTTTCGCCAGACCAGCCAACTTTGCCCCGCGGGCTGATTACCTTATACCAACCATCTGTTTTATCTGTAATTTGAACGACTTCACCGGCTTTCAGGGTATCAATAATCGCTCCGGTTGCTGTACAAGCCTGATCGCGCACCCAAACTGCACTTTTTACTTCACCCTTTGCATCATAGGCATAAACTGGGTCACAACCGCAACAGCCTGCTTGGGAAATTAACGGAAATAAGAGCCCTAGAGTTAGAAATAGAATTATTTTTTTCATAAAATTTATTTTATTCTATTACAATTATAGCATTTTTTTAACTAAAACAAAAAAGGCGCTTTTGGGCGCCTTTAATTTTATTTTTTGATACTCATCAATAATTACATGCTGAAAATAAGAGTGGATAAGAGTTCCACTTTACTATTCAGCAATAAATTTTCAAGGCGAATATCGCCTTTTCTGGCATGGGCAGCAAATTCACTGTAAACCAATTTTAGCATTTCTTTTTTTAATCCGATTTTGACTGCCCTGAATGCCTTGATTATCTTTTGCCTTGGCGTCCCTAGGTCCTCATCGTCGTCAAAAGCCGAGCAATAATCTTTAGCAATGGCACCACGATAATCATGAACGAGCTTGGTAAATTCTGACAATATCATGCTCTTCTTCTTATCCCTCATTTTTCCTCCTTTGGCTAAAAAGACCATTATTTTTAAATCCACTATCTGATTGTTATTTATCATATGAAAATCAGTTAGTCAAGCTTCACAAATAAAAAAATCGCCTTCAAATGAAACGATTTTTATGGCAGGGACTCGTAGAGAACGTTAAGGATGTATTTCAGCATTCTAATAAGAATATTTTTAACCAGATTTAAGTTTATATTAAAATTTTTTTATTTTAATATTTGTTTACAAAAAATTTACAATTTGGTATATTAATTATAATTAAATCATTAATTTCTAATTAAGTCTATTTTTATGAAGCATGAAAGAATTAAATCCCCAGATAGAGAAAGTACCAAACAAACAACCGAATCTCAAAAAAGTAAACCCATGACAGCCACATATCCTGACATGTATGGAAATCCAATGACATTTGATATTTCTCCAGAAGCTTTCGAACGTTTTGGTTTTAAATACAACGACAGGGTCAAAACACCTAACGGTTCAGCTACAGTGATCGGTGTGTTTGGTGGCGATCTTTGGTTTCAGGTTGACGGAGAGAAGGGTCCCACATATTGGGGAGATACACACAAAGAGCGTTTTAAACGACTAGGATTTGAGTTAATAAAATAAATTTCCAAAAAGAACGACCGATAAATTCTGGCCGTTCTTTTTTTGATTTTGCAGGGGCGGTAGGAATCGAACCCACGTCCACGGTTTTGGAGACCGTCATACTACCATTGTACTACGCCCCCAAAATAGGAATAATTCCTATTTTGTTTCTTTATGCAAGGTATGTTTCTTGCAGTGCTTGCAATGCTTTTTCAGCTGTAATCTTTCTTTCAACGTTTTTTTATTCTTGTATGTATGATAATTTGTTCTTTTACATACAGTGCATTCCATTTTGATTAGATTGTCTTGTGACATATTGTTAGAATTAAGAATTTAGAACTAAGAATATAGAATATAGAATTAAGAATTTTGTAATTGTAAATTGAAAATTGTTAATTGTAAATTGTTCCCAGAGCCACCTCTCGGATTCGAACCGAGGACCTACCGCTTACAAGGCGGTTGCTCTACCAACTGAGCTAAGGTGGCAAAAATTTATTTTAAATGTTTGTTTATAAAGGCTCTACCTGAACCTGTTTTTAGATAGCGTTCAAAGTCATATGCTTTTTGAATATCTACAAAATAAAAATAACAAATTAGCTTTAATGGTCTTCTATATTTTGTGGATAACACTTTGCCCTGATTATGACGCAACAATCGTTATTCTAAATTACCAGTATTACCTATATAGATTCCCCTATCTTCTTCACTTTGTAAAATATATACTATTTTCATATGCTTGTGGGTCCAAACCCACCGTAGCTCGCCAAAATAATTTCAATTAGTCTCGCCTTCGCCCTATCGGGCTTCGGCGAGCGTAGGTGGGCCGGGGTAGATTCGAACTACCGAAGGCGTGAGCCAGCAGATTTACAGTCTGCCCCAGTTGACCGCTTTGGTACCGACCCAAATTTATTTAATTTTATAAGAACTTTATTTATTCGAAGCAGATTTATGCCGCCTATGGCGGCATCCAGCCCCCACATATATCCGTATACACCTAACCACCGAAAATTATAGGCGGGACAGTCTGCCCCAGTTGCCTGCCCCGCCATCGGCGCGGGACCGCTTTGGTACCGACCCAAATTAAATTAGATAAAAATATTGTACTCTTTTTTTGCCAAATAGTCAAATGTCAAAATTATAAAAATACCAAAAAACCAGCGAAAAGCTGGCGAAAAAACTTGAGCCGTTGATCGGAATTTCCGCCAAAGGCGGATCAGCCCGCATCGCGCGAGGCGTGCCTCTGGCTGAGAACCCTAAGCCGTTGCGCGGATTTGAACCGCGGACCTACTCCTTACTCCCGAACTATGCTTACGCAAGTTCGGGACAGGCATGGAGTTGCGGCATTTACCCCGCACCTTCTAAAAAGCCCACGAGCAGAGTCGAACTGCTGACCACCTCCTTACCATGGAGGTGCTCTACCAACTGAGCTACGTGGGCAGAAGGTGCGGGGCCAGCTGAGCTGAAAATTACAAATTATTTAATTCTTTTTCAAATTCAGGAATTTTTTGGTTTTCCGGATTAACCTCTTTTAATCTTTTTAAAAGTGAAAATGCCCTACCACTATCTTTCAAATTTATGCTGATTGTCAGTAATAAATCCAAGTATTTAGGATTATTTGGTTCAAATTCAATAGCTTTTTCCAAATTGTCCACAGCTTCTTTGTGATTTTCCATTCTCAAGCAGACCTCGGCTAATTCAAAATAATGAATGGCTGTATTTTTTATATCAATGGACTTCATAAAATCTTCTTTGGCTGTTTCATAATCGCCAGTCTCCTCGGCTATTTTTCCCAAACCAGCATATGCTTCATCATCTAATTTATTGAGTTTCAAAATATATTCGAAGGTTTGTTTGGCATCAGAATAATTTTTTTGGGCGATATATAAATTGCCCAAACCGCGGTAGGCATTAATATTTTTTGGATCCAGACTGATCATTTCAATATATTTTTTTTCAGATTCTAAAAATTCATCTTTGGCTAATAAATCTTCGCCTTCCTTTTTAAGATCTACTAATTTTTTTTCCTGACTGATAAATTCCTCTTTGGTCACAAGTATTTCTTTTTTTGCCCTTTTCTTATATTTTTCTTCAAGATTTTTCAGGGCATCAGCTAAATCTTTAAATTTTCTGGCAAACCAATTTCCAATAATTTCAAAGATTGGCGAAAACTTATTATAAAAAACTTTTATTTTCCGTTCCATTCTCACTGCCATAATCTTTTGTTTGGTCTCGGCTTCCTTTTCTTCGGGAATTGAACTAACGTCAAAAGTTGCCAAAAGTGGAAACTTTTTTGAAATTATAAAAATTATTACTGCCAAACAGCACAAAATGATGATGAGGGGAATTATATTATACATAAAAAATTTCAGCTTAATTAAATTTGATTATAGCATTGAAGCTGGAAGCTTTCAAGCTGGCTGCGCCAACCAAGGCGCCGTCTACTACTTTTAATTTAAATATTTCGGGACTATTTTGAGGGGTAACTGTTCCGCCATAAAGTACTTTTATTTTATTACTTTGGGATTTAAATCTTTTTTTCAGCCAATTTTTAATAAAAATATGAGCTTTTTTAATATTATCAAGACTGGCTGATTTTTTTATTTTTCCTGTTTGAAAAGTGCTGATGGCCCAAACAGGTTCGTAAGCAATAACAAAATTTCCAATTTTTTTTATGCCTTTCAATGCGCCTTCCAACTGGCCGACTAAAACTTTGTTAGTCTGGCCCATCTTCTTTTGTTTAATGTTTTCACCAATACATAAAATCGGTGTGATTTTGAATTTCAACAGATTCAAAATCTTTGTATTAATTTCTTCATCTGTTTCGTGTTTAAATATGCGCCTTTCAGAATGGCCCACAATGCAATACGAACACCCAGCTTCTTTAAGCATTTGAGCTGAAATTTCGCCGGTTTTGGAACCGCCTTCATAAATAGAGACATCTTGGCTGGCTAATTTAACAAAACCGGGTAATTGGTTTTTCAATCTTTTCAAAAAAGTATAAGGCGAAGCAATCACAATCTGATTTTTGCTTTTACTAATTTTGGTAACAAAATTCATCGCCGCATTTGCGGACATATTCATCTTCCAGTTGGCAATGATTAATTTACTCATATATTTAACATATTAATAAATTCATTTGGGTCTTTATACGGGCTGACCATGACTAAATTTAATTTTTCGGTCTTTAATAAATCATTAGCCACTCGAGCTACATCTTCTTTGGTGACAGCAAATATTTTGGCAAACTTTTGTTCTGGCGTTAAAATCTCATCAGTTAGAATAAACTGGCGGGCAAAATATTCAGCCAGTTCATTTAATTCCTCTAATTGTAAAATCATTCTGCCTTTTAAAAATTCCTTGGCCTTAATTAATTCTTCATCTGTAATCCCCTCTTTTTTAAGTCTTTTTAATTCACTCATAATCACTTCCACGGCTTCTTTGATTTTGTCTTTATCCAAACCCGCTCTAATCATTAAATCGCCAGTATCCTGATAAACATCCACCTGCGCCCTAATATAATAGCACAGACCACGTTTTTCTCTGACATTGATAAACAGACGCGAACTCATATTGCCTCCCAGCACAACGCCTAGGATATAAAGCGCGTATAAATCCGGATTGGAGTATGAATAAGCTGGCACACCCAAAGTCAAATGCACTTGTTTAGTGTCTTTGTAATTCAATAAAATTCTTTTCTCATTTTGAATATCTCTAAATGGTTCAAATTTTTGAGCAAACATTTTATTGCCTTCTTTGGCTTGAGAAAAATATTTATTCAATACTTTTTCTGCTTTTTTATCAATATTTCCGGAAATGACAATCACGCCATTTTTTGGTTCATAAAAAGAGTTTAAATAATCTAGAATATTTTGACGTGTCATGTTTTTTATGGACTCTATAGTACCGGCAATATTGGGTCCCAAATTATTGCCGGAAAATATCTGTTCTTCAAAAAGCATTTCCGCGTACTGAATGGGCTGGTCTTCATACATTTTTATTTCTTCAATAATCACGCCCTTTTCTTTTTCTATTTCTTTGGCATCAAAAAGAGAATTGGCCAACATATCAGAAAGTACATCGCAAACCAATTCCAGCTTTTCAGAATTAGCTTTTATATAATAACCAGTGTGATCCTTGGCAGTGTAGGCATTAAATTCCGCACCAATGCCATCTAAGGTCTTGGAAATGTCCAAGGTGGTGGGATATTTATTTGTACCTTTGAACATCAGGTGCTCCACGAAATGCGAAACGCCATGATGAATTTTTATATCTTCATATCTGGAACCGACTCTATACAATACTAAAATCGTCAAAGACTGGCTGTCTTTTTTTGGCGCCAAAATCACATTCATGCCGTTTTTTAAAACAAATTTTTGAAACATATTAATAAAGAATTAAGAATATAGAATAGAGAACAAAAAATACGGAATTAGGGATTAGGGATTGGTAATTAGG
>CAIXNZ010000075.1 GCA_903920975.1 Candidatus Falkowiibacteriota bacterium
AATTAAATTTTGTAATTTTGATTTTTCTGGCATGTTTATATTTTACGACACAAAAGGATTTTTGACAAATTTTTATATAAAAAAGACCCCCAATTCTTATAGGAATTGAGGGCCATCATTTTTGGGGTCAGAGAGCCAATGCGCCTGTGATTATGGGCGCGATTATATAAGCTAAAGCCCACGCAGCAGTTGAGGCGATGCCGGCAGCTATAAGAGCAGATGCTATGCCGCCTACAATATCGCCATAAGTTGGAGCACATCTGCTCCAGCAAAATACTGCGTTCTTCATGGATGTCAAATAAATACCCACGCAAGGTCTGCCAGATTGTGTCCATGCTGCTATATGCAAATTTGCGATGCCTCCATTGACTCCCTTTTTGCCAATTACTACATTGATATGCTTTACATCGCGTTTGATGCAACTACCGATATAATGCTGATCCCAGTGGACCACGAAGCTATAACCAGCGGGCAAAGCTACTACTACTGGGCTAGTGTATACTCCGCTGCTTGTATCGGTTTGATAAATTTCATTTGCGACCTCGATTTGAACGCGGGCACTTGGGTCTGACATTATTTTTGCAAATTCGTTGCTGATTTCTTGCTGACCGATCAATTTTTGGCCATTCTCCAGAGTGATTATGGGTTGCCCATCAATCAGATCTGCTTGGCCTTTAAGCGAAATCGATTCATCATTGTTCGCTTCATTGCCACAGCGGATATAAACAAGGCTGGCGAAAAGAAGAAATGCCGCGAGAACCAATATCTTCCTTTTCATGATCTATCCTCCTTTAGTTCCAAGTTTACTACTATGATTTTATTCTGACCCCAAGTTCATTTATATATTTAACGACTGCATCCTGAGTCATTTTTTTTTGGTCAAAGTAAACCATAATTCTGTTCTCACCGCTACCAATAGTGCTAAGGTAGTTGATATTTGGAGGCAGTTTGCCTTCCTTGCTAATTTGCTCAAGATACCAGCCCAAGCTATCGTGATAATTGACTAGTATCCCTGGGTCAACTGACTCAACTGACAAATATATTTTTTTAAGGTACCATGAACTGAGTAACCATTCTAAAAAATCTTTGAAAATAGCCATAATTTGGCCTCCTTTTTATTTATTTAAATCCATTGATATGTTATAAATATTCTTTATGAATGTCAAGTTTTTTCATGGCTTTGTTTTTTACAAATTTTCTATTTTACGACACTTAAACAATTTTGACAAATATTTTTGATACGAATTACGAATCTACTGCGAATATACGAATGGATTTGGGGAATATATTCGTAAATTAGTATAGTATTAGTATATTAGTATCCTACTTTGTCTTGACATCATTACTTTTGGGTGTTATTATGCTAATAATTAACAAAGTAAAGCGTTTTCTCGGTTAGATTTGCCAAATCTTACTTGGATAAGCGCAATTGAAAGGATGCTTCATGGCATTAACAAAAGAAGAGAAGGACAAAATCATTAAAAAGTTCAGGTTGCATGACAAAGATACTGGTTCTGCTGAGGTGCAGATTGCGATTTTGACTGAAGAGATCAAATCGCTGACCGAGCACATGAAAAATCATAAGCACGATTATTCATCGCGGTTGGGTCTGATTAAAAAAGTGCAGGAAAGAAAGAAATTAATGACTTACTTGAGAAGGGAAAACTTAGAAGGTTACGAAAAACTATTAAAAAGCTTAAAATTAAAAATAGCTGTATAAAATTAATTCCCCGCCAGTGCGGGGTTTTGATTTATTGGGAAGGATGAACCACGAAAATAATTTACTAAAAACACGAAAAATATTGGGCGCTCACCTGTTTAGTGCATTTCGTGATAATAGTTTAGTGGTTCAAAATACATTTATGATCAAGCACAAAGAACAAAGAGTCGGCATTTTTGTCGATGTACAAAATATGTATCATTCGGCCAAGAATTTATACAAGGCCAATGTTAATTTTCAGGAACTTTTAAAGACCGCTGTTTTTGGCAGAAAATTAATTAGAGCAGTTGTTTACGCCATCATTTCTCCAAGCGGAGAAGAGAAAAAGTTTTTGGAAACTTTAGAGAAACAAGGATTTGAGGTGAAGGTAAAAGATTTACAGATTTTTGCTGGTGGTGCCAAAAAGGCTGATTGGGATGTGGGCATGGCAGTTGATGCCATTAAAATGGCTGACAAACTGGATGTTGTTGTTTTGGTAACAGGCGATGGAGATTTTATTCCATTAATTCATTATTTACAGGAAAATAAAGGCTGTTTAGTTGAAGTGGTTTCCTTTGCCAAAAGTACATCTGGTAAATTAATTGAAGTGGCTGATGATTATATTGATTTAGGAGCAAGTCCGAGCAAATATTTAATGAGAACTGGCGGAAGAAGAAGATAAATTTGGTTTATGAAAAAAATAATTTTATTTTCTACAATTTTACTAATTATCACAGCGCTAACAGGCTGTTCTTATGAAATTGTTAAAAAAACAAGTAATGGAGATATGGGAAAGCCGACAAATCAAGCGACCGAATTATCCGCGAAGGACATTTTAGACTTACAAAGTAAATGCGCTAGTAGCGCGCAAGCACTTTTTTCTACCCTGGGGTATGAAGGTACAAACAGTGATTATACCAATCATTATAATAGTAAATTAAATAAATGTTTTATTCTTATCGATAGTACGTCAATTCCTGACGATTTTACCTATAAGGAATTAA
>CAIXNZ010000076.1 GCA_903920975.1 Candidatus Falkowiibacteriota bacterium
CTACCAACTGAGCTACATCCGCGTTACATCCGCAATTAACGCCGAGTTGCGGATCAAATGTCTTGATAGGAGCTTTAGATTTGCTCGTAGATTTTGATATTTTTTTCGCGCGGCGTGGCCACAGCCACGACGAAGGAAAAATGATTAAAAGATAGAGCAAAAATGCAGCTCAAATTGAGGTAGTTGATCCGAAATTCACATTTTCTAAGGAGGAAATGATGAATGAGACGCTGTTTTGCGAAATGTGCGGGGAAGAAATGCTCGTGCGAAAAATACGGACGAGCCAAGCCCACACGGAAATCCTTTGGCAATGTCCAAACTGCAAAAACAAAGAAGAGGAGGTGATTTTCAAGGGAGGTCAAAAATGTCCTGTCCAAATTGCGGCCAACTCATGAAGTGCGCGGGAGTCGTATTAATCGGCGATAAAATTTGTTTCCGTTATGTCTGCGAATGCGGACACACGGAACTCGCCGAGGACTACAATTGATTCTCCTTTCTTAACGGGGCGGACTGACCCACCGCCCCTCTCAATAAATAATAATCAAAATATTTATGCCAATTTCAAAAACAACGATTAGTTCGCCCGAGCCGATAAGAATTCCGCAAGCCACGGTGGAATTGAACATCAGGAAAGAAATTTTAGCCGATGTCCAGAACAATCTGGCCGAGATTGACGTTGATTCCAAAAAGACGCTGACGGTCAAGGAAAAATTTTATGTCGCCATGGAGTTGTTTTACGAGAAATTCTTGAAAGACCAGCCGAATTTAGAGGCGAGCTTGGACGACAGAATCAGCAAATTTTTAAATAACAGAATTATATGAACATAAAAACAATGCGAACAGGCGCTGAACTTAGGATTGACCCGAACCTTGCCCAATACGATTTGATTTTTGGCGCAGGCGCGGTCCCGCAGATCTGCAAGGACTGGCGGCTTTTAATGCCAAAGTTTAGAAATCAGGGAGGCAAGCCGCTTTGCGGAGGGTACAGTTTGGCCAACGCTAAATACGCTCTTGATAAAGACCAGCTAAGCGACAAGGTTTATAATTGCGACACCGTATTTTTCGAAGGCAATGGCTCAAAGAATGGCTCTTATATGCCCGACTTAATGGCCATAGTCAAAGACAGGGGGATCCCGCTTGAAGAAGACAAGCCGACTCTGCCCGCCAATCAATTTGACTGGGCTAATTGGGATAAGTTCAAAGCCGATAGCTTGGCCTTATCAGAGATAGCCAAGAGCAGAAGGCAAATAGCAAAAATATTAGGATATAGTTCGGTGATCCCGCTTTATTTCGCCGACGCTTTAAATTTCAGCCCCGTTATTATAATCATCGAGCTTTATAAAAGTTATACCGAGAATTATGTCTTGCCGCCCAAAGAAGGCGAAAAACCTTTCAGTAGACATTTCGTCGACATTGAATGGATTGATTTAAATAATGGCGATGTCCATATTTTTGACAGCGTCCAGTTCAAGGCAGGTTTTGACGGCCACAAAGTTTTAAATAAGGACTACCCAATAATCGTCGGCTATTCGATGCGTGATTTGCCGCTGGAATGGCGAGACATCACGGCCACAAAGCAAAAAACGGAGTTTTGGAATTGCTTGGCTCACTACGATATGCCCAGAAATTACGAAGCAGAAGTTAAAATAGGATTTCAAATGGTCAAAGAATTCAAGAAATTCAAGAATGACAGCGTCTTTGCCGCCGCGAGCAGATTCTGGACCGTGTACATCAACGCCGTCTGCTACGGAAATTATACCTACACCGATGTCATCAACGATTGCTACAACTGGAGAAGGACGGGCAAACACATTTGGGATTTCAATAAAATTAAATAATTAATTTAAAATCCATGGAAAAATTAAAAACACTTACAATCGCTTTCCTGACCAGCAAGGAAATCAAGCGAGCCGGCTGGTCAATCTTAAATGTATTGATGGGATTATTCGTTTCGTACCTGACTTATCTGTCGGGCAATAATATCACCTGGGCCGTCATTGTGTTGCCGTTTGCGGTCGCCTTAGCCCAAATGTTCACGAAATATTTAAATGCTAAGGAATAATCTTATGGCAGACCTAAATAATATTAATCAGTCCGAAGAGAAGATTGGGAATTCCAATGTAATGAAAGAACTTTCAGACATTAAAAGTTCGCTTGCTGTTAATACTTCAGAAACCCAGAACATTAAAGGTTCAATCGTGGAAATAAAGGCAGATATCAGGGAAATTAAAACTAAATATGTAAATTTCGAACAGCATAAAGTATTGCAAGACGTCACCTCTGACCATGAAGCACGCCTTAGGGTCGTTGAAATTAATCTTACCAGAGTAATGACATATGGGACTGCGCTGATTTTATTATTGGGTGTTTTGGAATTTATTATAAATAAATTTTTAAGATGAGCCACGATTACATATTAAAACTTAAGCAGCGGAATTTCGTCTTGACCAGCCCGCTTTCGCGTTCAGAAGACGAGGAAGAAGTCATTAACGGCAAATATCTAAAATGCTCCGGCACTTCTTATTTTTTTACCGATAAAAGATTGATAGAGCCCGGCAAAAACGCATCGATAGAATTTGATTTTAAGATACCCGATTACATCGCGGAGGGAAAAATCGGCATTTTGTACGCGCAAGGAGACGCGGAAAAATTAAATAATCAGGAAATTACGGATATTAGCAAGTTGAACACCCAAATATTGATGGTCGCGATGATAGAGATATTCGGGATTAATCTTTTGGCGGTCATTTATTCAGGCGAACCTGGCGGAGCGCTTTACGTGTTGCCGTCCAACGACGGATTATTTCACCATTTTTTTTATGAATATTCCCGCGATGAAAAAAAATATTCCCTGAGGTTTGACGGGCAAGAAGTCAATCAAGGCGGATTTCAGAGCGAAATAAATACGGGATTGGGAGCGTTAATCGGAGGGTTCAACCAAGAAATGATGATAACCATAATGCCGATTGAAATAGATGAGTTTAAAATTTGTAACGGCAGGGGCGTTTTGGCGGCCGGCTACCATTTCAACGAAGAGAACGAAAGCGAGAGAATATTGGATTTTTCGGGCAATAAAAATCACATGACGCTGGTCAAGGAAATTAGACCGCCTGCTGTTCCGATACCCGCCGGCTATGAGGCGTATTGGAAATTCGATAATGATGCGGACGAAGTCGCGATTGACGAAACGGGAAACCACAACGGAACGATTAACGGAGCGACTCTCGCTGACGGAAAATATAACAAGGCTTTGCAGTTTGACGGGATAGGCAATTATGTCATCGCGGCCGTTGACGGCAATAATCCCAATAGCTTCAGCTTGGCGATGTGGATTAAGCCGATTAACACGGGCGGTATCGCCGGTATTTTTCAGTGGACTGACATATTAAATTCAACAATTCCGTTTATTTACATACAAAGAACAGACTCAAATACTATAATGGTTGACGTGGACGGCAACTACCGATTTACCATAAGCAACGTACCCGATGATGCTTGGATTTTTCTTGGATTAAAATACGATTCATCAAGCGGAAATTGGGATATGTACGTCAACGATCAGCATTTTGGCACATATAACGGCGGCAAGGCTTATAGCTCCGTTTCGCCGAATATGTATTTCGGCAACGGCTATGGCGGATATTTTTCCGGCATCATAGACGAGCCGATATATTACAAGAGAGCCTTGACTTCCGCCGAATTTTTGGAGCTTTATAACCGCACGGTAGCGCCAACTCCTTACGCCGAGAGAATAGAGCGGGATCCAGTGACCATTAAGCCGTTTTATAAAAACATAACAATAACTTTATGAGCACAAAAATTGAAGCGACGCAAAACGACTGCCTGTACGATTTAAATTTTACATTACAGGACGCGGACGGCGTGGATTTTGATTTAAATCAAGCGGTAGAAAGCAGGTTTAAGGTTCAGCACGAAGACGACGATGAATTGAAAATAGATATTCCGATGAGCCCAGTTGAAGGCAGTATCGTTAAGCATACCGTTGAGTCGTCCGATTTTGACAGGGCGGGAACTTATTACGCGGAAATCCAGGTAACAATAAATACCGGCCAGATTATAACTTGGTCCGACATAATCATCGTCGTGACTCCTGATTTGCCGAAATAGAAAGAAAATAGAAAACGAAAAATCCCGATTTATTTTGGGATTTTTTATTTGACTAAATTTTTGCCTTGTTATAAGTTATCAAATTAAAACCAGCCAATGGATGCCCCCGCCGTGAAGAGGGGGCAGAGCCACGGGCTGGCTTTAAGCGGGATCATAAGACAATCCCGCCTAATTAATTATAACATAATCGCCCCATGCCGGTTGCTGTGAAATGTTATGACAGAAAACTTTTTAATCTGGCTATCAGGCCAGCATTCCCATGAGACGGTTTTATCCTACGGATTCGCCCTTGTTCGATTTAAAAAATGGCTGGGCGGAGCGGACATGACAAAGTTATCCGTGGACGATTTATCAAAGTATGTTCTTTTTCTCGAAAATCAGGGTCTGAAAATCGGCACGAGGTCAATTTACGTTTCGGCTCTTAAGGGATTATGGCACTGGCTTTACCGCCAAAATCTCGTCGGTTTCGACAGCGATTTGATTCCCACTCCCAAAAGGGATTTTTCGACTCATTACGAAACGCTGGACGAAGATGAATACCAAAAAATCCTGTCGCTCTTTGACGAATTTTACCCAAAGGAATTGAGGAACAAAGCGGTTATCGCCGTTCTTTATAACACGGGAGTCAGAATCGGAGAGCTATTGTCGATGAACTTGGGAGACATCGACATGGCCAATAATAAAATTCTGGTCAAAACATCTAAGAGAAGAAACCACAAAAGGGAGGTTTATTTCGGCGAAGACGCGAAAGAGCTTTTAAGAAAATGGATTGACGTCAGGCAAAAATTGCTGGATACTAAGTTTATTCGAACCGACGCGCTTTGGTTAAATTTGAGCACTTATAATTTCGGGGAAAGGATACGGCGTTGCGCCATACAAAGAATTTTTCGGGTGGCGAGAACAAAACTGAATCTTGAAAAAAGAATTACGCCACATTCGTGCCGCCATGGATTCGCGGCCAAGGGCATTAAAAATAACATCAACGTCAGATATTTGCAGGTGATGATGGGACACGCCAAACTTTCCACCACCGAGATATACATGGGCTACAAAAATTGCGACGTGGAGAGCGAATATCGCAAAATTTACGCTTGTGCATAACTGTCTTGCCAATAAAATTCAGCTATGTTATTATAAAAATGTTGGAACCTTTAAATCAAGTCAGAGTGCAACAGGGATTTTTATTTTATTCGGGAGGTTCACTTATAAATCAACCTTGTTGTTGGCTTGTAAGGTTCTAACAAACTGAACCTTCCGAACAAGCTAAAAAGCCGTTATTTTAAAAAATCATCAATATCAATCCATAGGATTAAATTGGACATAGCCCCACAGCGATTAAGGAGCCCTTAGGGCTTCGTAATGGCAAAAACGTTAATCTATAATTTATTACGAATATACAAAAACCTCCGTACTGCGGAGGTTTTTGAGTATTTAAACTTGATAAAGCTTGACAAGATTAAAAATATTTATTAAGGTGAAGTTAAATCTTTTTAAGGAGGAATAATGAGAAACAAGGAGAATGGCTTTACACTGATTGAGCTCATGATTTTTGTGGCGATTATATCAATTGCCATCTTCACGGTTTTGGGCATTGGCGTGGGTATTAGGGGAAATTTTTATTGGACAACGTCCGGTGTGGAAATGCAGCTTAAAGATGAGCATCCTCAAGTTGAACGGCTTGTTCTTTCCCAGTCAGAAAGAAACGTTTTTGCCAAGTCAAAAATTGTTGTCTGGGAAAAAATAACTTCCGGTTCAGCTGCAAAAGAGAGGCTGACAGTATACTGCCTGGACAGCAATATCCTTTTTGACTACAAAATCATGCCTTGCGATGATAAAAACGCAGAGGGACCATAAAGTCCCTCTTTTATTTTAATAAATATTCCTTGTTTATTAAGTTAAAAAGAGATAAAATTACAATATAAATGTTTCTAATATTTGACTAAATGAAAAGGATACAATTACATTTCTCGATTATTTTGGCATCTTTGGCCAGTTTTTTGATTTGCCAACAAGCCATGGCAGTTGATGTTGGAATTAACTTTGTCGGACCTTCTGGCCTTGGCGTACAAGACATTAGAATTACAATCGCTCAAATCATTCAAGCTAGCTTGGGTATTTTGGGCGTTGTTTTTGTCGTCTTATTGATTATCAGCGGAACTTATTATTGGACAAATAAAAACGACGCGGAAAAGCTTCAAAAAGCTAAAAAGCTGATATTAACGTCCGTAATCGGCTTAGTAATTATTTTAACAGCAGTTTCTGCTGTCAGTTTTATTCTTTCTCAACTTGTCGGACAACAGCAAGGCACTGGTCAAGAAAATGTTAATACCAATCAGAATGGCAATGATAATATTAATACTAATAATAATGAAAATATCAATAGCAACGGCAATACCAATACTAATAATAATGAAAATATTAATAGTCCGTTTGGTAATGAAAATATAAATAATAATAGTAATGAAAATACTAATAACAACGCTAATACCAATACAAATGAAAATATTAATAGTCCATTTACAGTCACTTATCTTTGCGATGGGGACACTTTTGAAAATGCGGTTTTATGCAATGGCGATGGCCAGAATTTAACTGGCTCAACGACAAGGACTTTGGTTCCTGAATGCAGCGATTCTGCTAAATGCGAATATGTTTGTACTTCTGGTTATAGTTTATCAGATGATACTTGCCAGCCCACCTGTACTGGCGTTGATATTGCCAATGCAACTCTTTGCTATTACGATAATTATGATTTATCAGCTCCTATACCCAAAACAGCAGTGATAACATGTACTAATGATACAAAATGCGAATATAAATGTAATTCCAATTATATGTTTTCCGGGAATACTTGTTTACCCAACCCCTTTACCTGCCAGGGCCCAGCTATTGATCATGCACATCTGTGTATTGGAGATGGCGTTAATTTATCAGCTGATATTGATAAACTAGTAGTCAGTCTATGCACTACAACTAGAAAATGTGAATATTTGTGTAATTCCACTTATATTATCTCAAATAACGGTTGCGTACCAAATCCTTATGTATGCAAAGGAACTGATTTTGCCAATACAACTTTATGCGTAGGCTCTAATATTGATCTGACTGCTGATACTAATAAAACTTTAATGGCTGGCGGATGCGCTGGAGTAAAATGTTCATATACATGTAATTTTGGTTTTGGAAAAGCTGGTGGGGTTTGCGTACCGATAAAGTATGCCACCATTACAGCTGATAATGAATATGTTTTGTATGTTAATGGCATCCAAATCGGTCAAAATACTGATTGGTATGTAGCGGAAACATATGATATTAGCAGCGCATTGATTGTCGGGGATAATGTTATTGCCATTCAAGGTATAGATAATGGTGCGGGTTATGGTATAATTGCAAAATTTGGTTTTGGTGATCAAATTTATGCTTCTACGGGCACAAATGGCTGGGCATGCACTAATTTAGCTAAAACCGCCATTAATCCAATTGGCTGGCAAAACAATAGTTTTAATGACTCATCCTGGCCTTCTGTCATTTTAGCTCCCGTTATAACTGCTTGGCCTCAGAGCATTCATATGCCTGGCGCAGAATGGATATGGTCTGCAACAGGAAAACAAAACACTAAAGCGCTTTGCCGCTACCATTTTACATTATGAAAATAAAAGTTCTATTTGTAATTGCACTATTTGGGATATTTTTGACTGGTTGTTTGAAATCTGACCAAAACATTTCTTTACCCACTCGAGCCAGTAAAATTCCAACTTCGGCAATTAAAATGTCGTCCAAAACAGATACTTTACCGCCGATTTTGCATTCTAATGAATTCAAAAAGCCTGTTCCGCTGCCTGGTAAAATAAATACAGCTGGCGCAGAAGATTCGCCATTTATTATGCCGGATGGTCAGACATTCTATTTCTTTTTTACTCCCGACCCAAACCAACCTCCAGAAAAACAGCTCTTTGATGGCGTGACAGGCATCTATGTTTCTAAAAAAGTTGATAATGAATGGCAAGAGCCCGAGAGGATATTATTACAAGATACTAAAAAATTAGCTTTAGACGGTTGTGAATTTGTACAGGACCAAACCATGTACTTTTGCTCCACCAGAGAAGGTTATACGGGCATACATTGGTTTAAAGCAAAAATGAATAAAAATAATAAATGGAATTGGGACAATACTGATTTTAATCCTGAATATAAAGTCGGAGAACTCCATATAACCAAAAATGGACAGCAGCTATTTTTTCATTCGGATAGGCAAGAAGGTAAGGGGGGATTGGATATTTGGATTTCTAATAATGTAAATGGTAAATGGCAAGAACCAATGAATATTGAAACAATTAATACTCAAGATAATGAGGGTTGGCCTTTTATATCGCAAGATGGCCAAGAATTATGGTTTACCCGTTTTTATCAAGGCAGTCCGGCAATTTTTAGAACAAAACTGGTTAATGGCGGCTGGAGTAAGCCAGAATTAATAATTTCACAATTTGCGGGCGAACCAACACTTGATGAGGCGGGTAACTTATATTTTGTTCATCATTATTACAAAAACAGCCAAATGATTGAAGCTGATATTTATGTAGCTGAAAAAAAATAATTTAGTTATTTATTGAGTTAAAATAAAAAAGCGCGGTCAAAAACCTCGCCTTTTTTAATAAAAATGTTAAATATATTATGTTTCTCTTTTGCCCTAATTTATGCTAAAATATGCTTATATTTAATAGATAGCCAATGGTAGAAACACCACAAAATATCGCTAAAAACACAACCTGGCTCACTTCGGCATATATCTTTCAAAAGTTATTTGCCTTTGTTTATTTTACAATAATTGCCCGCCTGCTGGGAGCCGAGGATATCGGCTTATATACTTTTGCCATTTCTCTGGCAACTATTCTTTCCATTTTTATTGATTTGGGCTTGTCTAATATTTTAGTCAGGGAAGCGGCTAAATACAAAGAAAAAGCCAACAACTATTTAAATAACATTATATCGCTTAAATTGGTCCTGTCAGTGCTGGTTTATATAATTGCGATAATTATCATAAATCTACTCCATAAAGGCTCTATAACCAATATAATGGTGTATTTAGCGGGTATAGTGATGATAGTTGATTCTTTTACCCTTAGTTTTGCAGCCATATTTCGGGCTTATCAAAATTTGAAATACGAATCCATTAGCATTGCCATTGACCAAATAATTATTGTTGCCCTGGGCTTAGTCGCTGTATTTTTAAAAATGCCTTTATATTTTTTAATAATTGCTTTGCTGGGCGGTAGTTTGTTCCAAGTAATTTATGCTTATGTAATTCTAAAGACAAAATTCGGTTTTACTTTTAAATTTGAAATGAACAAAGAAACGCTAAGGATGCTTTTGATTATAGCTGCGCCTTTTGCTTTAGCCGGCATTTTTGCCCGCATCTATAGTTATATTGACCAAATTTTACTTTCTTTATTAATAGGGGATAAATATCTGGGCTGGTATTCTATTGGTTATAAAATTACTTTTGCTTTGCAATTTATTCCTGCTGCTTTTGCGGCCGCTGTTTATCCGGCCATGAGCCATTCTTTCGTCCATGACCAAAGCCGCCTGAAAAAGATTTTTGAAAAATCCATGTTTTTATTAATTATTATATCCATCCCCGCGGCTTTTGGTATTGCCCTAATAGCCGACAATGTTATTCTTTTACTCTACACCGCTGAATATCAGCCATCAATTTTGGCTTTACAAATTATTATCTTTAGTATTATTGCCATGTTTTTAAATTATCCGGTTGGTTCACTGCTAAATTCTTGCGACCGGCAAATGACTAATACGATTAATATAGGCGTAACCATGGTTGTTAATATTATTTTAAATATTATTTTGATTCCACTCTATCAGCATGTTGGCGCAGCCATAGCTTGCGTTATCAGCCAATTCCTTTTATTTTTCCTCAACCTTATCTGGGTACCAAAAATTATTGCTTATGATTATAAGTTTCTGTTAATTAAATTAATAAAGACCATTGTTGCTGTTGGCTTGATGGCCATGCTGGTAATTTATCTGAAAATTTACATTAATTTTATAATCGTGACAGTCCTGGGCGCCTTATTTTATATAGCTATTATGTACTTGATTAGGGGCTTTACCAAAGAAGATATACAATATTTATACCAGGCAATTTTTAAAAAAACGCATTATGAAGAAAACCTTATTGATCACAATTGATTATCCGCCCAAAACCGGTGGTGTAGCTAATTATTTGTCTAACCTTAGCTTAAATTTGCCATACGAAAAAATAGTAGTTTTAACTGATAAAAATGTTGGACAAAAAATGCACCAGGAAATAAAATACCAATTAATAAAAGAAAATTTATTTTATAAATTTTTCTGGCCGCACTGGTTAAAATCCTACTTCATTGCCAAAACAGTTATTGCTCGGGAAAAAATTGAACAAATAATCATTAGCCATGTGATTCCCATGGGCTATATTGCTCTTCTGCTCAAATTGCCATTTTTTGTTATTTTGCATGGCTATGATATTACTTTGGCTAAAAGGTCAGTCTGGAAAAAATATTGGCTTAAAAAAATATTAAAGGCAACCAAGCATATTATTGTAAATAGCAATTTTACTAAAAATGAAGTGCTGGATGTGGGAATTTCTGAAAATAAGATTACCATAGTAAATCCCTGTCCTAATTTTCAAAAAATGATTATTAATGAAAGCGAAAGACAAGGCGTTAAAAATGAACTTGATTTGCATCATAAAAAAATACTTTTGTCAGTAGGCCGTTTAATTCCCAGAAAAGGTTTTGATAAAGTAATTGAAGCTTTGCCCCTAGTTATGAAACAAATTCCCGATCTAGTATATTTGATAGTTGGCAAGGGTCCTGATCGCGAGCGCCTGGAAAAATTAGCTGAAAAATTAAATGTTTTGAGCAATATAACAATAATTGAAGATGTGCCTGATTCAAATTTGCCAGTTTATTATGATTTAGCAAATATTTTTATCATGACATCCAGAATTGAAAATAAAACCGATGTCGAAGGCTTTGGTATTGTTTATTTGGAAGCAAATTTATTAGGCAAGCCGGTTATCGCTGGGAAGAGCGGAGGTGTGGAAGATGCAGTCATTGATAATAAAACCGGTTTATTAGTTGACCCAGAAGATGTAAATGGCATTGCCATAGCTATTATTAAATTATTCACAGACCAAAATTTAGCGAACACATTAGGTATTCAGGGTAAAAAAAGAGTTATAAATGAATTTTGCTGGCCAAAACAAATTGCTAAAATAGAGAATTTATTATGAATCAAGGTC
>CAIXNZ010000077.1 GCA_903920975.1 Candidatus Falkowiibacteriota bacterium
CAATGAATATATTCAGGCCAGATCTAAACACAAAATCTTTGCTAAAGTAATTGGTCCTGATACGGAAGCAATCAAAGCTTACAAGAAAGATGATAAAAAATTCTATAAAGAAACCAGACTAGTTGATCATAAAAAATTTCCCTTTTCCATTGAAATGAATATTTACGGACAGAAAATATCTTTTTTATCCTTCAAAGAGGAAATGGGCATTATTATAGAAAGCACTGAAATTTCCCAAAATATGAAATATTTATTTGAGCTAGCCTGGCAAGGAGCCAAAATATAATATCTAAACAAAAAAGCTCCCAAGTTCAATTCGGAGCTTTTTTTATCTTAAAATAAATTTAGAGCTTTTTCTTCTGTTTAGTTCTCCACTCTTCAATTTTTTTATGATGCCCAGATAACAAAACCTTTGGCACTTATTTTTTAAGTCTTTAGAAAATAGTCTTAGCTGCTAGTTTGGTTATTGGTTTTTGGTCTTTAGTAAAAAACCGATTACTAACGACTGATAACTAATCCAATCTCTAAGACCAACTCCTAATGACCAATTTTTCTTTTCTTCCCTATGCGCCAATCGGTAATTTTACCGTGATGACCTGACAAAAGGACTTCGGGAACTTTCCAATTTTTAAATTTTTCCGGCTTTGTATATTGCGGATATTCTGATTCATTTTCCTTACTGAATGATTCGTCTTTGGGTGATTCTAGATTACCCAAAACTCCTGGCAAGAGGCGAGTGATGCCATCAATCAAAATCATGGCCGGAATTTCACCGCCAGTTAAAACATAGTTGCCAATGGAAATTTCTTCATCAACCAATTTTTCAGCCACGCGGTTATCAACGCCCTCATATCTGCCGCAAATCATAATGAGCTGGTCATATTTTCTTAAGCGCCTCAAATCTTTTTGAGTCAGAGTTTTGCCGCGCGCGGAAAATAAAATTACTCGGCATTTCTTTTTTCTTTTTATACTTTTAAGCGCTTTGTAAATTGGTTCAATTTTTAATACCATGCCAGCGCCGCCACCATAAGGCGTATCATCAACTGATTTATATTTATTTTCAGCAAAGTGGCGCAAATCAGTAAATTTTATGTCAATAATTTCCTTTAACTGCGCGCGCTTAACCATGGCCTTGGAAAAATAAGACTCAAAGATGTCGGGAAAAATTGTGATGATATTGAATTGCATAATTTTTTAGTCTTTGGTAGATAGTCTTAGCTTATAGTTTAGTTATTGGTTTTTAGTCTTAGGTAATTAAAATTTATTCCAGGCCTGATTTAAGCGAAATAATTGCTTACTAATTGTTTCATACTCATTAATCAGCTTGACGCATAACCCCAAATTAATTAAATCGCTATATAAATCCTTGCACTGGCAGAGACCTACTTGGGTTTCGTTGGATTCCGCCATTGCATCTACTAAATATTTCTGAAACCCTGCCCTTTGATGCTTTTTCGCAAAACCTTCGGCGATAAGGCGCGGAATTGCTTTTGAGGATCTTAATAGTTGATTAGCTAAATCAAATTTCTCATTTTTTGGCAATTTCGGGATAATTTGTTTAATAACTAGGAGGGAACAATCATAAGAACGAGTATAAACGTCCAAATCTTTATAGCTGTTTATTTTTTTATTTTTATATGTATATTCCATTATAATAAACTTATAACTTATGACTAATTACTTATCTGATGTCTCAGACCAACTCCTAATGCCTTTTTGCAGTCCTTGGTAAACGGTCTGAGCAGATAGACAAGTCATTGGCTTATTGTCTTTAGTAAAAAAACCAATTACTAATGACTAATAACTATTCTAACGTCTCAGACTTACTCCTAATTTAAGCCCTAAGCCCATAGCTCCGAGCTCAAAGCTAAATAGATTATACCACATCGATAAACAAAAAATCTCCGACACATTGCGGAGATTTTTTAATATTTAAAAGATTACAATAGTGGTCTGGCAATCGGATAGCTGTAAACTATTGAATCATCAAAATAAGCAATACCTAATTGATAATTAACTCCTTTTAATTGAATCGCCTTTTCAACAGTTATGGGTCTTAAAGCCAAATTTTCATCATTTTGATTCACATAAAAAAGAGAATTGTCAGTCACGCCCTGAATAATCAGCCCCTTCAGTTCCGCAATTTCTGGCATGTCAGTAAAAATTATTTTGCCATCATTTAATATTTGAACATGGTAAACCTTAGTTGTCTCGAGGTTAGTATTTGGCAATGCTTTATAATAATCAGTATTAGCGCTGACCATTGAATTTTTGACAACCTCAATTAAGCGCTGGGCGCAAACCGGACTAATGCGAACCTTGGGGTCGCTAGTATAACGGCCAGTGGAAAAAATTTCAGCATCTTGGCATAACTGCTTATCATAAATAACATTCTCAGTTAATGTATTAAGTTCATTATTAATCATAGAAACTGGACTCGTGGTTGTTTCATCTTCTTTCACCCTAGGCATATAAAATAACTTTTCAATCATGTTGGCCTCAATATAACCGCTTAAAAAAGAAGGTGAATCCGGAATTTCGTGGAAATGATATTCTCCATTTTCCAATCCATATATTAGACAATTTTTTTGACAGTCATGCCCGCCATACTGATCCAGTTGCCCAGGGCTAGCCCAAACCATGGCCGGACTAAATAGCAAGCTAAAAATAGTTGTGATAAATAATGCTCTTTTCATAAGGATTTGCTTAATTTAATAGTGCTTACAAATTACCAAATAATCAAATGATATGCAAGTGCAAATGCTGAGGATAGGTTAAAATAGAAAAACCCCCCCGCGACGCGGGGAGGTTTTTCATTTATCTAAGATATTAGATCTTTAAATCGTCAACCACGTCTGTGTTGATTTCTTCAGATCGGCGAGGGCGTTTTGATCCCTCTGGTTCATTGATCTTCAGATTAACACGAGCGTTGTTCTTGGCGCCAATAATTTTTAAAAGGGTGCGGATGGCGCGGGCTGTGTTGCCTTGTTTGCCGATCACATATCCGATATCGGCTTGGTTGATGTTTAGTGTCAATAAGACGCCCATTTCATCAACTGTTCTGTCAACTTTCACATCGCCAGGATTACCTACGATGTTCTTAACAATGTACTCAACAAATTCGACCTCTGGATGTTTATCTGCCATAGGTGTGAAACCTTTGCTCCTTTTAATCGGAAAAACCGAATAAAAGCTTAATTTTTAAACCGGAATCCTCAAAATCCGAGGATCATCCGTTTAACGGATAATAATATTATATCATAATCATAAAAAATGTCAACCCTCTTTTTACAAAAAATAAAAAAACGCCCAGTTAAACAAGGCGTTTTTTCTATATAAATTTAAACTTGAGGTTTTGGAGCTTCCTCAGCCTGAGGAACAACTGGAGCCACTGTTTTGGCAGTCTCTCCTTGCTCTTTTTTGATTTTGGCCTGGCGTTTTTTGGAAATTTTAGTGACTTTTTTCTTTTTTCCCTCAACTAAGCCTTTAGTAACTAACATATTCCAAATTGTATCGCTGGGCTGAGCGCCCTTAGAAATCCAGTACTTGATTCTATCGGCCTCTAATTTCAGCTCTTTAGTGCGTGGATTGTAAAACCCCACATTTTCCAAATATGTTCCCCAGGGATCTTTAGTTTTTTCGCAGACAATTAGCCTAAAAGTTGGCTCTTTTGTCTTGCCCTTTCGTGAAAGTTTAATAGCCAGCATAGTAAAATAAAAAAATTAACTCATGTAGTTAAAGTTGTTTAGTAATTATTATGTTATATTATAAATACTTAAAAGTCAAGGCGTTATCTAAGGTAAGCCTAAAATCATTGACAAAATTAGGTTTTTATGCTATACTTTGATATAAAAATATTATGACTTATATATTTTTAGCAAGAACAAATAAGCTCATTTGTATAGCTATATTATTGATATCAGCTTTGGTTTTGTGTTTTCCTAAAACTGCCAGCGCCGCAACTGACACTTTCCCGAAATTAGCCAATTATTATTTTCTTTGGAATATTAATGATGAAGCTCAAATCACTGAATTAGCCAAATGGAATGTGGTAACTTTGTCTCCGCCTGCCCTTGAATACAGCCCGAATATTATAAAAAAACTTAGGGAAAAAAATCCTAAAATTACAATTTTAGCTTATTTTGCCATTCAGGAAATACCTTATGACCAAAAATTACTCTCCACTACTACAAATTGGAAAACCATATATGATGCTGCTGATCAAAATAATTGGTGGCTGAAAGATGCCAGTGGGCAACACATCACCTTATGGCCAGGCGCTTGGTATATTAATGCTTCTAGTTTGGCGCCTAAAGATAAAAATGGCAAAAATTGGCTGGATTATGTACCTCAATATGTCAATGATACTTTTTATAAAAAATATGATTTTGACGGTGTGTTTTTTGATAATACTTGGGATAATATTTCTTTTATCAGCCCGACTATTGATATTAATGGCGATGGCATTGCAGAATCAAAAGCCGCGGTTGACCAAGCCTGGAAAGATGGCTTAAGCCAAATAATTACTAAAACCAGACAACTAGCTCCAAATAAAATTATTATTGCTAATGGCAATTCAAATTACTTTAATAATCTATTAAATGGCAGATTACAAGAACAATTCCCAATTTATTATGAAGGTGGCTGGACTAACAGTGAAAAAATGTATTTACAATCCAATCTTGGATATTCTCCCCAATTTTCAACCCTTAACGTCAATACTAATAACACTGGTGTACAAGATGACTATCAAAAAGTTCGTTTTGGCATGGCATCGGCATTATTGGGCGATGGTTATTACAGCTTTGATTATGGCGATATGGGTCATGACAAATTATGGTGGTATGACGAATACAATTATTATTTGGGACAGGCAAAATCAAGCCCAAAAAATTTACTTAATTCAAATAACTCAAATTTAACGGCCGGGGTTTGGCAGCGTGATTTTCAAAATGCTGTTGTTTTAATAAATTCTACTAACTCTGAGCAAAAAATTAATTTTGAAGTTGAGTATGAAAAAATTAAGGGTACTCAGGATCAGAAAACTAACAATGGCGCGGTAATAAAAAATGCTACCTTGTCTGCCAATGACGGCTTAATTCTTTTGCGTCGAATTGAGGAAATAAAAAATAGCCCATATTTCAACGGCTCCTTTATCCGTGTTTTTAATTCAAGCGGCGATTTACAAAGAAACGGCTTCTTTTTATATGAAAATCAATTTCGTGGCAATAACATTATTGCCAAAAAGGATATTAATAAGGATAATAAATTGGAAATAATTGTCGCCGATGAAAGTAAAATTACAATATATGATCTTGATAAAAATGTATTAACCTCTTTTTATCCTTATGGCACCAAATATAATAAAGGTTTAAATTATGACCTATCTGATATTGATAACGAAGGTAATTTTGAAATCATAACTGGCACGGCAAATGGCGCGGCACCTCTAGTTAAAATTTTCAGTAATAAGGGTAAGGAAATAAATACTGGTTTTAATGCTTATGCCAAAAACTTTAAGGGCGGTGTTAATGTTGCGGTTTGCGATTTCAAAGGCAACGGAGTAAAAAGCATTGTCACAGGCGCCGGGTTTATGGGCGGTTCTTCTGTAAAAATTTTTAGCACCAGTGGCAAATTGCAGGGAGCAGCTTATGCCTATGCCAAAACTTTCAAAGGCGGCGTTTATGTTGCCTGCGGCGATGTAAATGGCGATAAAAAAGATGAAATAGTAACTGGCGCTGGTTTTAGCGGCAGTCCACAGATAAGAATCTTTACTTCAAAATTTACTGTAATCGGTAAAAGCTTTTGGCCTTTTGACAAGACTAATAAAAACGGGGTGCGCGTCGTTGCCAATGATATAGATGGCAATGGCATAGCTGAAATATTGACAGCCAGCCCAACAACTTTTACCACCGCGTTAACCAAATAAATACTAATCTGTTAAACTATATATATGGATTTAGACAATGAAAAATTTAATACCAACAAAGGCAAGGAAATTATTAAAGTTGAGCCAAAGCCAATAATTGAGAATAAGGAAATTGATAAAACAAAAATTGGCAATATTAAAATTAATAAAATTGGCAATTTAACTTTAAATATTATCCCGGAGCCATTAAAAAAACGCTACCATAAATATTACAAAAAGAACTGGCTTCATCTGCTTGTTGATTTGGCCTTGATCGCCATAGTAATTATGCTTTTGGGGTCATTATTAAATATTTGGTTTTTTAGCAGGACCAAACTTATCAATTTAATGGATTTCAAGGTTACCTCATCTCCAGAAGTTTTAGTTAACGGCCAAGAAACGCAATTTAATATTCAATACACCAATACGACAAATGACGAACTGACTAATGTTGTGATAGTTTTAAAGCTTCCAGCTAGTTTACGCAACCCAAAATTTAATATTGAAAATTATGACTTATCAACGCATACTTTAAAAATAGGCAATTTGGCTGCCAAGGGTCAGGGCGAATTAACAGTTAAGGGCCTGCTTTTAGATAATTTTGACGCCAAGCAAGAATTTTTAGCTGTTATAAATTACAAAAATAAATATGGCCAGGATCGCCAGGAATTTTTCAACCAAAATTTTACACTCAGTCAATCAGTCATTGATGCAAAGATGGTTTTGCCGGAAAAAATTATTGCCACCAGCCCATTTGATGGTCAAATATTCATAAAAAATACCTCTGATTTGGCTTTAAAAAATTTAAAAATAAAATTAGTCGGGCCAATAGGTTTCATTTTTATAAAATCTGATTTGGGAAATATCAGCGAACAAGCTGACTTAATTGGATCATTGCCAAAAGATGTTGAAAAAAATTACAAATTTAGCGGCAAGATATATATTGATAAGCCGCAAACTGTCACGCTTACTGATGAAATCTATGCCAGCTATGATGATAAGGAATATTTAATAAATAAAAATTCGGCATCAACTAAGGTAGAATTTTCTAAATTTATCCTGGAATTTTCTGGCGCTGAAAAAAATCAATTTGCTAATCCCGGCGATAAAATATCTTATCAGATTCATTATAAAAATACCGAAAATATTACTTTGAAAAATGTTGAGCTTGGCCTTAATGTAAAAAGTGATTATGTAAGCCAAAATACTTTTAGCGCAACAAAAATAAATGAAATAGCTCCCAACCAAGAGGGAATCGTTGATATTACTGTGCCCACAAAAACAACGGCTAATTTTGATACCTACAATGAGAACGGCTATACCGTAGAAGCCAGAATTTATGCTAATTACAATAATAATTCAATTGAAAGCTTACCCCTAATCACAAAATTAAGCTCTCGCTTGATTTTAAATACTGCAGCAGTCTTTTTTACGCCCGAGGGAGACCAAATCGGAGTTGGCACAGTACCGCCTCAAGTTAATGAATATACTTCTTATTGGGCTGTTATAAAAATAATCAACACTAATAATAAAGTGCATAATGTTAAAGTGATAGCTCAACTCCCCCAAGCCGTAGACTTTACTAATATTTATAATGTTACAGCCGGTAATCAAATAATTTATCATAAAGATACTAACCAAATTGAATGGCAAATTGAAGAAATTCCAGTCTTAGCTGGCATTTATAACCCAGCGCCAGAAGCCAGAATCCAACTAGCCATTACGCCGACCGAAAACCAGATTGGCCAAAGTCCAGCTTTACTCTCTAGTATTTCTGCGACTGCAACCGATGAAGTAACTGGCGCGCTATTAAGCGCTGGCGGCAAAAATGTAACAACTGAAATCTCAATCGATAACAGCTTAAATAAAGTCGTACAATAAATAACAAAAAATACCCCCCGCGGCGCGGGGGATATTTTTTTATTCAACTTATTTCTTTTTCAAAACCATAATGAAATTATTCTTTGGCAATAGTATTTTGCCGATTAATCTGAAAGGCCAAAGCTCAAATACGCTGTGTTGATCTTCATAAATAATGTCTAAATCTTTTCTCTCAGTAAAATACTTTTTTAGTTCTGCCATGCTAAAACCTCTGCTAATTTGATAATCTGCCAAACTATAATCCAAGCTTTTAAATAATTTATATATCTCTGTTGGTAAAAATAAATTAACAAAAATTGACACATCTAGCCACTCAATAAAACGCAAAAGTCCTGATTTTTCACCCGTTGGTTCGTGAAAAATCGCCAAAACTCCATTACTATTTAAAGAATTAATTATTTTATCTATACTGGCAAAATAATCGGGCAGATGGTGCAAAACCGAACTAATTGTTATTAAATCAAATTTAATTTGATTAGCTGCTATAAATGAATCCAAGTCAATATTTACCAATTCTAATTTAGAATTATTATTAGCTTTCTTGCGCAATTCATCAAGCATTTCTTTAGACAAATCAAGGCCAATAATAGAAGCGGCTCTTTGATCCGCTATCAGTTTAAGGGAAATATTACCAGTACCAGTGCCAATGTCCAAAACTTTCATACTTGAACTTTTTGTCGCTTCTACGGCCAAATTCAAAATCCGGCCAATTAATTTCTGCTCGCTGAAATTAAAAATTTCTTTATGAATGCGATCATAAAATTTGGCCTCTTCTTTGTGCAAATCAATATTAGCCGCAATTATTTTTTGGGTTAATTCATTATTCATATATTTGAAGTTTATCAGGATAATCATTACCTGTAAAATAAGCTGGTGTTATTGACTTATGGTCAAAAATCATCTAAGATATCCATATTGTCTTATGAAAAATTACTCACAAAAAACCAATAAGCCAATGACGCGCTATCGCACACCCAGCACTTTTCGCGCCAACCTTAAATATAATAAACCTAATAAAATTAAGAATTAATCAAAAAGCAATGCAGTATAAATACGAAACCAAAAAGCTGCCTAAAAGTCAGATTGAAATCAGAGTGACAATTCCTGCCAAAGAGCTGGAGCCCTATTTGACTAAGGCCATTGAAACGCTATCTAGCCAGACAAAAATTGACGGCTTTCGCCCAGGCAAAGTTCCTCTGGATATTTTAAAGAAAAAAGTCGGGGAAATGAAAATCTACGAAGAAGCGGCAATTTTAGCCGTTGAAAAATCTTACACGGAAATTGCCATCAAGGAAAAATTTGAACCGCTGGGTTCGCCAAAAATTGATTTTGAAAAATTAGCCCCGGATAATGATTTTATTTACAAAGCAATCGTTGATTTAATGCCCGAGGTAAAAATCGGTGATTTTAAATCAATCAAAATTAAAGAAAAAGAAATAAATATTACTGACAATGATATTGAGAAGGTTATTGAGGATTTAAGAAAAATGCGCGCCACTGAAACATTAGAAAATAAAAAAGCGGCTAAAGGCGATAAACTTGAAATTGATTTTGATATTTTGCGCGATAATGTAGCGATTGATGGCGGTGCCCAAAAAAAATATCCTCTGGTTATCGGCGACGGTCAATTTATTCCAGGCTTTGAAGAAAATTTGGTAGACCTGGAAGCCAACGCTGAAAAAGAATTTGAATTAATTTTCCCGGAAAAATATCACAATAAAAATTTAGCCGGTAAACCAGCTAAATTCAAAGTCAAAGTTTTGGCTGTCTACAAAAGAACTTTGCCAGAATTAAATGATGAATTTGCCAAAACACTGGGCTTGCAAACTATCAGTGATTTGAAAAAACAAATTGTGCATAATTTAGAACATGAGCAGCAACACAAGGAAGAAGAGAGGGTAGAAACCGAACTATTTGATAAAATTATTGATAAATCGCAAGTCGGTGATATCCCGGACACCTTGGTTACTAGCGAAGCCGCTAAAATGGTTCAAGAATTACAAAGCAATGTGGCTACGCAAGGCTTAAAATTTGAAGATTATTTAATACATTTGAATAAAACTCCGGAACAATTAAAACTGGATTTTGTGCCCCAAGCTTTAAAGAGAATAAAGGCCGCCTTGCTGACTCGCGCTATTTTCTTTAAAGAAAAAATGGAAATTGCAGAGAATGAAGTTGACCGCGAAATCGAAGCCATGAGCCGTTACTATCAAAATAATCCTGAAATAACCAAGAGCTTAAAAACCCCAGAATATCGCGATTATGTTAAAAATATGGTTGGCAATCGCAAGGTTATGGAATATCTAAAAACAATGTGCGTGGAAAGATCAGAAAAAAATAGCAAGATTGAACATAAACACTAAGCTAAACGAAAGCCGGGAGCACACAAACACGCCCCCCGGTTTTTTTATTTAAAATATAATGTTAAACTTAACTTATGAAAATCGCTATCATATCCGACTCCCACGACAATTGGCCAAATATTGAAAAGGCCATCAAATATATTAATAAAGAAAAAATCACTATGATAATTCATTGCGGTGATGTTTGCGCACCTGCTGTTTTAGAAGAAATGGCAAAATTATTTGAGGGCGACGCGCTTCATCTAGTTAAGGGCAATGTTGATGGCGATATCGAAGGCTTTCAGAGAAAAGCGCAAGATAATCCTAAGATTATTTACCAGGGCAATACTGGCAAATTAGAAATTGATAATTTAACAATAGTTTTTTGCCACGAACCATTTCTGGCCAAAAAAATGGCTGAAACGCAAAAATACGATTTTGTGTTTTATGGCCACACGCATAAACCCTGGCAGGAAAAAATTGAAAAAACAGAGCTAATTAATCCGGGGACTTTAGCTGGTCTATTTACTAAGGCGACTTTTGCCATCTTTGATACTGAGATTAAAAAAGCCAAGCTGATACTTTTAGAAAAAATAAAATAAACGCCCCGTTAAATAACGGGGCGCTTTTTTCTTACAAGCAGTTTATCAACGTACCAAATTTTTTTGCACTTTGTGCATTTTAATCTCACCAAATCAAATTCGTTTAATTTACAACCGCAGTCGGGGCAGGGCTTTTTCAAAGCCTTTTTCTGCTTTTTATAAATAGAGTTATACATCCGATACATCGCCGCATCCCGCTTTGATAACCTGGCCATTTTCCGCTTCCTCCTTGTTTGGTTTTAAGAACAAAAACTTTTTCTAAAAATCTGATATAATAATACTATACTTAAAAATTAATTTTGGCAAGACCCTATGAATGAAATAATTATTATTTTAAAGCTTGTTTTGGCTATTATACTGGGTGGTATCATTGGCTATGAACGAGAAACACTGGGCAAACCAGCTGGTTCCAGAACCTACGCCTTAATCGCCATGGGCTCAACCTTTTTTACTATTTTATCTGTCAACGGCTTTGGGCAAATGGCTAATGGCGATCCTGCAGCCTTGGTAGGACAAATTTTAATTGGTGTTGGTTTTATTGGCGCTGGTTTGATTATTTTTCACAAACAGCACGTTGAGGGCTTAACCACTGCCTCAGCGCTTTGGGCGATCGCGGCCATTGGCATAGCCATAGGCATTGGCTGGTATCTAATTGCCATTATTGCAGCTGTCTTGGTATTTCTAGTATTATTTATTGTGAGAAAAATTGAATTTGAAAAAAATAAAAAGAAAACTCTATGGTCATTATTCGAAAGGAAATAGTCGATGAAGTCAAAAAATTAACTAAAAATGTTGGGCAAATTCTGCTTAAAAATTTTAATTTAGCCAAACAAAATCACGCCGAATTTAAAAGTCGGCATGAAATTGTCACTGGTGCAGACATTTTGGCGGAAAAAATAATTTTAAAAAAACTAAAATCTTTAACCCCGACCTGGCGCATTATTTCCGAAGAAACTGGCGATAATAAAAAACAGAGTGATTTTATTTGGACTGTTGACCCGCTTGATGGCACAACAAATTTTTACATGGGCAACCCGCTTTTTGCCGTACAAATCGCTTTGGTTTATAAAAATGAAATTATTTTATCTTTTATCTATTCCCCCCTTATCAAAGAATTTTATTTTAGCCAGAAGGGCAAGGGCGCATATTTAAATGGTAAAAAAATTCATGTTTCCAAAAAAGATATGAAATCAGCTCTCTTAACATACTGCCATGGCACTACGCGATCTGATACTAAAAAAGCTCTTAAAATATACCAGTACTATAAAATTAAAAGCTTTGACATCAGGCAAATTGGCTCGGCGGCCCTGGAATTCGCCTGGGTGGCGCGTGGTAGAACTGATTGTTATATTTCTCCTGGCATTAGAATTTGGGATATAGCGCCAGGCGCTTTATTGGTTAAAGAAGCTGGCGGAAAAGTATATGATTTTAAAGGCCGGCCTTGGCAATTATTTAAATCTCAAACGGCTTTTGCCGGTAATGGGGTAGTAGATAAAAGCATTTTAAATTTTTTGAAAGAAATATAATGTCCCTGATCTTAAAAATTAATTCTGAACACCCGGAAATAAAAAAAGTTGAACGAGTCATTGAATTGCTAAAAGAAGGCGGGGTTATGATTTATCCAACTGATACTATCTATGGTCTGGGTTGTGATATTTTTAATAAAAAGGCCATTGAAAAAATTTATCAGCTCAAAAAACGAGAAAGAAAAAAACCCTTGAGTATAATTTGCGCGGATATTAAAGAAGTTGCCAAATATGCCATTATCCAAGATTACGCTTATCGCTTGATGAAAAAATATTTACCCGGACCCTATACTTTTATTTTAAAAGCGAAAAATAAAATGCCTAAAACTTTCTTGTCTAAAAATAGAACAGTCGGCATCCGTATACCGGCCAACCAAATCTGCCTGGAAATCGCCCAAAAACTGGGCAACCCAATTATCACAACTAGTTTAAATGTTTCCGGCGAAGAAGTAATGGCTGACCCCAAAGAACTTTCCAAAGAAATGCAAAATAAAATTGATATAATAATTAACAGTGGACCATTGCCGAAAGAAGCGTCTTCAATTATTGATCTAAGCGGCGATCAGCCAATTGTTTTGAGAGCAGGCAAGGGCGATTTAACTCCCTTTAAATACTAATATGAAAAAAACTTTAATAATTATTGTAATTTTCTTGGTCTTTGCAGCTGGTGTGGCTTTGGCCTTTGCCACTTTTTTAAATCCTCAAAAAGTCGTGACTCAAAGATTTAAAGAGTGTGTTTTAATGCAGGATAAAATAAGCGGGGTAGCCGGCTGTTTTGGCTGTGCGAATAATATTTGTAAAGATGCGCCGGAAAATTGGGTATTATATACAAAACCAGAAATTGGTATTCCTTATGCCTGTACGCCAACTCCCAATGGCTGTGAATTAGTTCAATAGCCATGCTCAAAATTTTTAAAGTAAGAGTAACCCCTAATTCCAGTGTCAATAAGATTGTTGAGCAGGACAATGACTTTTTAAAAATCAAACTGACTGCGCCAGCGCATGAAGACAAGGCCAACCAGGCATTGATAAAATTTTTAAGTTTGCATTTTAAAATTGCTAAAAATAAAATAGAAATAATTTCAGGCCAAAAATCTCGAGATAAAATAATTGGGGTTTATTTACCCATTGACAAAAAGAGTAAAAAGGGCTAAGGTAGAAAAATAAAAGTTCACAAAAAGCGGAATAAAGGAGGAAAAAATGAAGAGGATTGTGGTATTTTTGGTTTTTTTTATCAGTATTACGATGCTTTCAGCTGCTGGGAAACAAGACAAAGAATTCACCAGCAAAAAGCTCGGCATCAGCCTATCTGCGCCCAAGGACTGGGAGGTTGAGGAAGATAAAAACGAACCTCTGGTCAGTCTTTATTCCCCGGAGACAAAGCAGCACCCGGCCAAAACCCTTGATTTGGAAAAGGGCCTCAAAATGGAGCTGACAAGCATGGATGAAAAACATTTCCAAGAAATAATGCGGGGAGTTAAGGCCGAAGAATTTGTTGTGCTTGCCAATGCAAATGGCAAAGAACATATCACTATTTACTCGGAAAAAGGCACTTATGGCGGTGCCAGCATTATTTGCCTGCATGCTTTAATCACTAAAGGTGATAAAGGTATCTGGGTCATTGGCTACTTACCCGAAAAAAATAAAATGGATGAGTATGCTGAAAAATATTTGCTTGTAATTTCAACCATTACTTTTATTTAAAAAGCCAAGAGCGACTCTAAATGAGCCGCTCTTTTTTTGACAAACTCAGCGCTAGATACTAAGATAATAAAATGCTTGATCTTTAAAAAATAAAGGAGGACTAACTAAATGGAACTGAAAAAGTATCATGGCGCTTTGGCGCATTTGGCTTTTGACACAAAAAAATCTAAAGGCCGCTTGGGCTGCTCTTGCCAAAAATCCGATCAGTTTGATGATGATGGTTTTTTGACCTGTCATCTCAATCCTTTCCAAGTTGATATTATAAAAGCTCTTAATAGTAAGGCACTGCGCCGTGCTGCGGGCAAAACTCAGGTTTTTCCAATACCGAACAACCCGCATATCAGAACCAGACAAATGCATTCGCTTGAAGTTGCCGCCGCTGCCATGCCTATCGCCAGTATTTTGGGACTTAATATTGAACTTTGCGAAGCCATTGCTTATTGCCATGATATTGGCCATGCGCCGTTCGGCCATTTCGGAGAACATTATCTGTCAGAAAAGTCAGGTAAGCCTTTTATCCACGCGGTCAGCTCAGTAATAGTAGCCCAGCAGATCGAAAGAAAAGGCAGCGGTCTTAACCTTTGTTTTGAAACTCTTAACGGCATATTACACCACTCTGGCACACGTGATTATGATGTCCGGCTTGACCAGAACTTGCTGCAAGAATACCTGGTTCTTAAACTGGCCGATAAAATCGCCTTTACTTTTTCTGATTACAATGATGCCAAGCGTGTTGGCTGGATTTCTGAACCCAATGATTCTAATATTTTTTTCTTTGGCGATTACCAGCGCTTACGCGTAGCCAAATGCATTGAAGCCATAATCATTGAAAGCGCGGAAAAAGGCCGCGTTTCATTCCAGGATTCAGAGGTGGCCCATGAATTCGTTAATCTGCGCAAATGGTTATTTGAAAAAGTTTATTTACCCATCAATTTTGATGTGCAAAAATCCTATCTTGACCGACTGTTAGACTTCCTCACTAAAGACCCGCATTTTGAGAGCTGTGACCCATTTCTGCTAATTTCACTAATGACTGATCGCGAAATATTCCAGTTCGGAGAATTTTGCAACAGCGCTTCAATCCCCAGATTTGAAACCATACAAAATTTTGGCGTAATTGAAATTTTGGAATGGTTAAGAGGCAAAGAATTTGATTTTTCCCAAGTTAAACTTTAGAAAAAAACGCCCGGCTAAAGCCGAGGCGTTTTTCTTTATATTTAATTTATGGCACAGGATCATGGCCGCCTTTGGCAAAAGGATGACAGTGTAATAACCGTATCAAGCCCAGCCAACAACCTTTAAAAATTCCGTACTTATTAATGGCCTCATAAGTATACTCGCTGCAACTGGGATAAAAGCGGCAACCCCAGAAAGGAAATACCCTGGCTAACGGACCGTGATCAAAAGAAAGTGTCTTTTGATAAAGCCTGATAACCAGCAAAACCACGAACTTTATTTGAAACTTAATGTTTTTAAAAAAATTCATAACAACCCGGCTTTTTTAAAAGCGCTGATTAATTCCTTTTCAATTTCTTGGTAGACAGCGACTTTGCCTAATTTATTAATAATCTTTGGCGAAACAATTATGGCTACATCATATCCCTTGGCCAGCTTATTTTGATTAAGACGAATTATTTCTCGGATTCTGCGCTTGGCTAAATTGCGCTTAACCGCTCTTTTGTGCACCTTGCCTGAGGTAATGACAGTATAGCGTGACTCTGGCAGTCCATTTTTTTTAAATTTCACCAAAAAAAATAAAAAATAAACCGCCTGGCCTTGCTTCATAAGTGCTTCAATGTCTTTTTTCAGCCTTAAGCGATTTATTTTTTTTAACATATTGAGGTGTTTATTTTTGACCCGTTCTTTCGCCTGAAACCGTTAAACTATGGCGACCCTTGGCCCTTCTTCTCTTTAAAACGATTCTGCCGTTTTTGCTCTTCATGCGGGATCTAAAGCCATGAGACTTCACTCTTTTTCGTTTTTTTGGCTGATATGTTCTTTTTGGCATAATTTTTGTAAATTAGTAGAAAATTATATAGAAATAATAGCAGGTGTGGATAAATTTGTCAAAACAAAAATAATGTATTAAGATGAATCCACAATTTATAAACAAGCTATTAACATTTACGGGGTTAGCCATGATTTTTTAGTCTCAATTTTTATGATATCATTTTTATATAAAACAAAAATCTCAATTAATTTTTCGGGGGAACTATGAATACCCAACAAATTTGGCAAGCAGTACTTGGCGAATTAGAGCTTGGTTTATCCAAGGCTAATTTCACTACCTGGTTTAAGGGCACATTTATCTTAGAGCTCGAAGACCTTAAGGTTGTAATTGGCGTGCCCAATGCCTTCACTAAGAGTTGGCTGGAAAAAAAATATACCTCTGAAATCCTTAAAGCGCTGCGCACTATCACGGAAAACAATTTGCGCGAAATTGGCTTTAGGGTGGCTTCTCTAAAAAATCTACAAAAAGAAATTTCTGAATTTGCCAAAGAAGAAATAATCGGCCAGCCAAAATCTAATGTGGCTGTTGATTCTCTGTCCAGACGACCAGTTGCGGCCAATATTTTCGGCTTAAACCCCAAATATACTTTCTCCACGTTTATAATCGGTAAAAATAATGAACTTGCTCGGGCCGCATCCATGGCCGTAGCAGGCAACCCAGGCGTTACTTATAACCCTCTTTTTATCTATGGCGATGCTGGCTTGGGTAAAACTCATTTACTTCAGGCAATCGGGCATGAAGTTTTGAATAAATTTGCTGAAAAGAAAATTTTGTATTTAACTTGTGAAAAATTTACCAATGATTTTGTTAATGCCATGACTAATGGCCGGGGCAAAGCCAATGATTTTAAGGATGTTTATCGTAATGTTGATGTTTTATTAATTGACGACATCCAATTTATTGCCGGCAAGGAGGGTACCCAGGAAGAATTTTTTCACACCTTTAACGCTTTACACCAAAACAATAAACAAATAGTGCTTTCTTCTGACCGTCCGCCCAAATCCATTCCGGCCCTGGAAAATCGCCTCTTAACTCGTTTTGAGTGGGGCATGATCGCGGATATTTCTCTGCCAGACTATGAAACTCGCCTGGCAATATTAAAAAGCAAGTCTCTGGAAAAAAATTATTCCCTGGAACAATCAGTGCTAAATTATTTAGCCAATTCCATTGCTTCCAACATCAGAGAGCTGGAGGGCGCTTTAAACCGCATTATTGCCTTCCATCAATTGAATGGCTTACCGCCGACTCTGGAAAGCGTCAAGAAAATTTTATCCAGCTTAACCACAAATTTGCAAAAGCGCTCTTTGACCTCAAAAGATATTATTCAGACTGTGGCCAATTTTTATGATGTTACCATTGATGATATTACCGGCAAATCAAGAGAAAAAAAATTAGTTACGCCCCGCCAAATAATAATGTTTTTAATGAGACATGAAATTAAAAGCTCTTTCCCGACCATTGGCGGAGAATTGGGCGGTCGTGATCATACTACTGCCATGCACGCGGTTGGAAAAATTCAAAATGATTATGATAATGATGAAAAAACCAGGCGAGAAATAGAGCAAATTAAACAAAGGATGTATAATTTATAATAAGCTGTGTTTTATCGGTGGAAAAAGTAATAATTTCTTTGGTAAAAATTCTGTAAAAAATTGTTAAAAACTCTGCATAAAAATCCAAAAAATTTGTCTGCCCCAAAAAGGGTCAAAAAACTTCAACACACAACCAACCTCTAATAAATTGTTTTTACATAATTTTTCCACAACCGCTTTGTCAAAATTTCTTAATAATTATTATTCTTTTTCCCACTTCAAAAAATTTATCCACTTACTTACTATCACTACTATAATATTAACTAATAAAAAATATGAAAATAACTTGTACACAGGAAAATTTAAAACGCGGCCTTAATACTGTTTCGCATGTGGCCAGTAAAAGTACCTCTTTGCCTATTTTGAATAATGTTTTGGTAAAAGCGGAAAAGGGCGTTTTAAATTTAATTACCACTAATTTGGAAATGGGTATTCGTTGCCAGGTTAGATCAAAAATATATAAAGACGGTAGCTATACGGTCAATTCCAAATTACTGGCTGATTTTATTGGTCTTTTGTCAAACGAAAAAGTGGACATGGAATTAAAAGAAGACGCTTTAGAGGTTTGGACGGCCAATCAGGAAACAAAAATGAAGGGGGATAATGCCGAAGATTTTCCCTTAATTCCTCAAATTGAGAAA
>CAIXNZ010000078.1 GCA_903920975.1 Candidatus Falkowiibacteriota bacterium
CATGCGATATCGAGGATAACTCTTATAGCTAATAATATTTTTAAAAAAAGTTTTTATATTACTATGCTATTATAAATTTTTATGGCTAAAATATTTTACTACTTCCACCCAAATTGTAGCAGCCAAACCTATGGCTATTACCCAAATCCAATGACTTGACTGTAAGGGCTTGGTGCCCAGCGCTTTATTAAGAATCGGCAAATAAACCGAAGCGAAGACCAAAATCAAACCGTAAAGCAAGGACAAATATAAATAAGGATTAGTAAAAAGATTTTCACTGGCCAAGACAAATTTTTTCAAATCCTTGAAGGAAAAAATATAAACCAAGCTAACCAATGAAAAAGAGGCAAAACAAATAGTGCGCGCCAAAATTACATCGTTATTAATTCTATAAAAATAGTAAAAAATTCCCAGAGCCATTAAGCCGATTGTCAAACTTACAGCGCCAATTAAAAATTTCATATACGAACTCAAAATCGATTCTTGCTGCAAATTCTTTGGTTTTTCCAGCATCAAACCCCTGACTTTGGGCTCAAAACCCAAAACTAAATCCGGCGGTCCATCGCAAATTAAATTTATCCATAAAATTTGAACGATTGTCAATGGTGCCGGCAGGTTCAATATCATAGCCGTGAAAATTAAAGTAATGGCCGCAAAAGAATTAGACAGCACATAACCTACTACCTTTTTAATATTAGCCAGAATTAAGCGGCCTTCTTCAATGGCGGCAATGATTGTTTTAAAATTAGAATCAAGTAAAATCAAATCAGCTGTTTCTTTGGCTACTTCAGTGGCGTTGCCAACGACTATGCCAATGTTAGCTTTTTTCAATGCTGGCGCGTCATTTACTCCGTCACCAGTCATGGCCACAATTTCTCCCAAGCCTTGCAGCACATCAACAATTTTTAATTTTTGCATTGGCGTAACACGGGTAAAAACTGTTGTTTTTTTAACCATTTCAACCAAGTGCTGACCTTCTAATTTTTCTAATTCTTGACCCTCTAAAACATTGTGATTGGTAATTTTTAGACCCAAATTCTTAGCCACTCTTTCAGCTGTTGTTCTGTAATCGCCAGTTACAATTTTTACTTCAATGCCAGCTCGATTAGCCACGGCAATCATTTCCTTGGCTTCGGGACGAAGCGGATCATCTATGCCCCACAGGCCTAACCAGTGGTAATTTTCCTTAGCATATAAATCACCATCAACTTTTTGGATTAAACCAATTAATTTTAAGCCTTTGTCTGCCCAGCTCTCAAATTTAGTCAGCAGCAATTTTTTTTCGTCACCAGACAAATGGCAAAAATTAATAATAATATCGGGCGCGCCTAAAATAAAAGCTGTCTCTTTGTTATTCAAGCTGACAATTATTGAAGAAAGTTTCTTGGCCGAGTCAAAAGCTTCTTCATATAAGCGCGGGTATGATTCTAAGGTGCTGGCTAGATCCAATTTGCTGGTTTCTTCTAAATAACGCCAGAGCGCAACCTCCACATTGCTTTTTTGATTATTGGTTAAAGCTAGGCCAAGACAGGCTAAATTTTTATCAGCCATCTCGCCCCTGACGATTTTCATATTGCCTTCAGTCAAAGTACCGGTTTTATCGGTGCAAATAATTGAAGTTGAACCAAGAGTCTCAATGGAAATTAATTTTTTAACCAAGCCATGGCGCTGTAAAATACGACGCATGCCCAAAGCCAAAATAACTGTAATGGCAATCGGTAAACCTTCGGGGATAGCTGAAACAGATAAAACAATTGCCACCTCCAGCATTTGTAAAAAATCTCTGCCATAAAGCAAGCCAACTATTAAAATCGCCCCGCAAATAATCAAAACAAACTTGGCCAAAGTTTTGGAAAATTTCTCCAATCGTATTTGAATTGGTGTCTTGGCTTCTTTGATTTCTGCCAAGGATTTGCCGATTTTTCCGACTTCAGTGGCCAAACCAATTTTTGTCACTTCCATTAAACCGTGACCCAATAAAATAGTGGTGCCCATAAACAAACCCTTGCTCTCTGGACTCAAATTTTTTTCCACTGCTTCAGCCTCGCCAGTTAGTATCGCCTCATTGATCAATAAATTTTGACATTCTAATAAAACCCCGTCAGCCGGCACTTTGTCGCCAGTATTTAAAACTACTATATCGCCCACTACCAAATATTTAGTTTCAATTTCTATTTTCTGGCCATCACGAATAACCGTAGCTAATGGCTTAAGATAATTACGCAAGGCAGTCAGGGTTTTTTGGGCGTTATATTCCTGACCAAAACCAATGACCACATTAAGCGCAGTAACAATTGAAACTAAAAATGCATTAATATATTCCCCCAAAATTACTGAAATCAAGCCGACTAAAACCAAGATGTAGGTCAAAGGACTTTTAAATTGCGACCATAAAATAATCAGCCAAGAAGGTTTTTCCTTGGTTGCTAGAGTATTCAGGCCGTATTTGCTCTGAAGTTGCTTTATTTTTTTTATACTTAAACCCTTATAAAGCATGAATTAATTATAACAAAAAATCCGCCCTTTTTAAACTTTGACGGATACTAAAATTACGCAATAATTTCGACTTATTTTTTTAATGTGATTTGTCCGGATGTTATTGAATTACTCAGGTCTGCACTAGAAATTGCTGCCAAGTCAATTAAAAATTTATTGGCAGCCTGGGTCTCCATTAGGCTGGGCTGACTTTTTTGGCTAATCAAGGGATAAAGTTTATAAATAAATTCTTGATTGTTACTTTCAAATTTAACGGCCAGGCTCTGCTGGACTTTTTGATTAAAATACTGGTCAAAAATAAAATTGCCCAGTGAATAAAAAATCAGTTTATTCTTATACAATTCGATATTTTCCACAACATGAGGATGATGACCGATTATTAAATCAGCGCCCGAATCAATCAGGGCATGGGCTAAATCTTCCTGCACTTTTGTATTGGTTGGCTGATATTCTTGGCCCCAGTGCATATTAATAATTATAAATTTGTCAGGATTTTTAGTCTTTATCTCTTTTACAGTAGTAACGAATTCTAAATCCTTGCACCCGGAAAAAAAAGTCTGATTAAAAGATAAAAAAATAAAATTATCTTTACCATAGGCCAGCTCCGGACCACATTTTAAGGGATCTCCGGCAAAGCCAATCCCCTGCTTTTCTAAATATTCTTTTGTCTGCTTTAAGCCCGCCTGGCCCATATTCAGAGTGTGATTATTGGCTAAAAATACCAAATCAATATAATTTTTTTTCAAAGCCTCTGCGCTTTGACTAGCAAAGGAAAATTGCATTGAATTTATTGCTGCCACTTGAGGCGTCTTTACTATTGGTCCTTCCAAATTAGCTGAAATAAAATCAAAGCCTGCTAAAAAATCTTTAATATTGGCAAAAGGATAATCAGCGCCATACTTTTTAGACAAGCTGGCAACATTGCGACCGAGCATTGTGTCGCCCACAAATAAAATTTTAGCATTGGGTTTCTTTATTTTTTCTAAAATTGCGCCCAAACTCTCTTCGGCTATAATTGGTGCCTGATTTATTATGGGTGGAGAAAATACCTGGGCCGAAAGTTCATGAGAAAATAATTTTCCCATATTCCAATAAAAACCGGCAGAAAAACCAGTTATGATCATTAAAACCCAAAGATAGGAAACAAATCTGTTCATTATTTTCACTTGAAAAATTTAAATAGTTTTAATCGCAAAAACCTTCCAAAACTTCGACCGGATAACCCAGGGCTTTAATTTTCACGCAATCAATTGAACCATTGCCCTCATAATCAATTTGCCAAGTGTTATTAATTTTACGAGCCAAAAAAGCGCCACCCTCGCCTTCTATACTTCCTATCTTAATACCGCCGGCAAAATAATTACCAATGTTTTTGGAAATCGTAACATGGATTTGATCATCAGAATAACTTAATTCTAGGCCAAAAAAAGCAATCAATGATTTTAAATCTGCGCCATAGCAATCTTCTTCCCATGATCTGAGGCATTTTTGTTTTGGTTCGCACCAAGAATAGCCTGCAGCAATCAGGCAATCATGAGCATCTTTTTGCCCTCCAATTAGCATCTGATTAATATTGGCGTCATTTATTGTTTTACTCACTGAATTAATCGAAAAATAAACCACAAAGATCAC
>CAIXNZ010000079.1 GCA_903920975.1 Candidatus Falkowiibacteriota bacterium
ACCTTTTCCCAAACTTCTTTCTTAATAGTCTTAATTATTTTGGGATTGTCTTTCAGAAACTGCTTGGCATTTTCACGACCCACTCCCAATTTGATTTCACCCTCTTTTTCGTCTGCATAAGAATAAGTATTGCCTAATTTTTTTATAATATTTATTTCGGTTGCTGCATCCAGAACATCGCCGGAGACGGAAATGCCTTCATTGTATAAAATATCAAATTCGCATGATCTGAATGGGGGAGCGACTTTATTTTTTACTATCTTGGCCTTAACGCGGTTGCCAATAAATTTTTCGCCCTGTTTGATCTGAGCTGACCTGCGCACTTCAATTCTAATAGAAGAATAAAATTTCAAGGCAGTACCGCCAGTTGTTGTTTCAGGATTGCCGAAAAAAACGCCGATTTTTTGCCTGGTCTGATTAATAAAAACTAAAATTGTTTTTGATTTGCTAATTATACCGGCCAGCTTTCTCAAGGCTTGACTCATTAAACGCGCTTGCAAGGCCATGTGGTGGTCACCCATTTCACCCTCTATTTCAGCTTTAGGCGTTAAAGCAGCCACAGAATCAACTACGATTATGTCAACGCCGTTGGAGCGCACTAATGTTTCTACAATATCCAGGGCTTGCTCTCCGGTGTCTGGTTGAGAAATCAAAAGCTCATCAATATTTACCCCGATTTTTTTTGCATAATCAGGATCAAGCGCATGTTCGGCATCCACAAAAGCCGCCAAACCGCCTTGTTTTTGCACTTCAGCCACTATGTGCTGGGCCAAAGTTGTTTTACCAGATGCTTCTGGACCAAAAATTTCAATGATTCTGCCGCGTGGCGCACCGCCAACCCCCAAAGCAATATCTAAAGACAAACAGCCGGTTGAAATTGCTTCAACCTGCATGGCTTTGGCCTCACCAAGTTTCATAATCGCACCCTCGCCAAACTTCTCTTTAATTTGTAAAATCGCTGTCTCAGCAGCTCGTTCCCTTTCATTATTTTCCCCCTTGTCATTCCGTTTATCCATAATATTTTATTGAATTATTAATTACTGCACTAGAACTTCTCTAAAAATTACATTTTCTTTACTATGCTTTTTAGATGCTGATATTTTAATAGTATTTAAACCTTTTTGCAAATCTAGCGTCGCCTTAAACTCGCCATTACTATCTATATAAATTTCTTTATTATTTATTAATACCCTGGTTTCTTTCTCTGTTTTGCCTTTTATTTCAATAAAATTTTGAGAAGTAGTCAAATTTTTATCAGGCTGATAAACCACCAGATCCGGCATCGTAAAAATATTATTAATCTGCAAGCCCAAATAAACAGCCAGGATTAAAAATATTACTGAAATAACAATATAACGAAATATCTGCGGCGTAATATAAACCCTATTAGTTTTTTTAATTTTGAACTTCTCGTCTTTAATTTCACCGCGGCTTGTCCTGTATAGATTCAGCAGTTTATTGTAATCTAAAAACAGATATTCCGCGTAGGTTTTAATAATATTTTTGACATAAAGATCTTCAGGCAGAATATCATAATTATCGTTTTCCAAAGCCAGCAACATGCGCTGACTGATCTTGGTATCTTTTTCCACTTGCTCAATTTTTAAACCAGCTTCTTCTCGGTATCTTTTAAAAACCTTGCCCAATTTCTCTGGTCCCATAACAAAAATTATAATTCATTATTTTTCTCTACTTTTTTGGCTTCTTCTTCCTCGTCAATTTCATCTTCTGTTTCATCTTCTGGCAATTCCAATTCTTCCTCTTCGCTTTCTTCATCGGTTTCTTCTGTTTCTATTTCGTTAGTTGGTAACTCTGCTTCATTTTCATCAACCTCTCTTTCGGTTACTAGAATTTCTCTAGGTTTGGCGCCCTCGCCTGGCCCAACCACCCTTGCTTCTTCCAACAAATCCATTAAACGCGCGGCTCGGGAATAACCAACTTTTAATCTCCTTTGCAAATATGAGGTGGATGCTTTACCAGCCTGTAAAATTATTTCCTTAGCCTCTTCGAAAAGCTCATCGCCCTGATTTGGGTCAGAAAAATCAATTTCTCCATCGCCATTCACTGCCTTATGTTTTTCAACAACGGCCTGGTCATATTCTGGCCTTTCACCGCTCTCTTTGAGATAGTTAACCACGCGATTTATCTCTGCATCTGAAAGAAAAGCTCCCTGTAAACGCTTTGGTTTGGAAAGTTCGGCGCTGGTATATAACATGTCGCCTCGGCCAATTAATTTCTCAGCGCCGCCATAATCCAAGATTGTTCTGGAGTCAGTAATAGATGCTACGGCAAAGGCAATTCGACCGGGAATATTAGCTTTGATCAAACCAGTAATAACCTCAACCGATGGTCTTTGTGTCGCTAAGACCAAATGGATGCCAATGGCACGAGACATTTGAGCCAAGCGAATGATCAAGCCTTCAACTTCATGACCCATACTGGACATTAAATCAGCCATTTCATCAACCACAAAAACAATATAGGGCATTTTTTCCTGAGAGACTTTATTAAAATCATCAATATTTCTTTTGCCCATTTTTTCCAAAACCATATAACGGCGCTCCATTTCCGCAATTGTCCATTTCAAAGCATTAACTGTCTTTTTGACATCAGTGATTACGGGAGTTAATAAATGGGGAATCTCATTATAAAGCGGCATTTCTACGCGCTTAGGGTCAACAATTATTAATTTTAAAGTATCTGGACCATTCTGATAAAGCAAGCTGGTTATGACAGTATGTAAACAAACTGATTTGCCAGAACCAGTTTGACCAGCCACTAACAAGTGGGGCATTTTGCCCAAATCAGCTACCCAAGTATTGCCGGCTACATCGCGGCCAAGTGGAATAGTCAGTAAAGTTTTGCGTTGTTTAAATTCCGGGCTTTCCAAAAGTTCGCGTAAGCGCACAATGGCCACTGATTGGTTGGGGACTTCAATACCCACCAGTGATTTGCCAGGAATTGGTGCTTCAATTCTTAAGGGGTGAGCAGCCAGGGACAAAGCTAAATCATCCTGCAGGGCAGTAATTCTTGACAATTTAACGCCATCAGCAGGCTTTAAAGTATATTGAGTAACTGTCGGACCAACGCTTATTTCTCCCATCTCTACTGGTATGCCAAAACTCTCTAATGTTTTCTGAATAATTTGCTTGTTGGCCGCAATATTACCTGAGGTTGGTTTGCTTAATTTGCTATCTAATAAATCAATGGGTAAATCAATTTTATGATAAACGCGCTTGACTTTTGGCTCGTCTAATTTAAATTCTTCCTTGGATATATCTTTATGCTTGGTTTCAATTTTTTTACTGGAAAAATTAACTTCACTCTCTTCTTTCTCTCCTTGATTTTCTTTTGCTTCTGCCTCCTCATATGTTTCTTCGTATTCATCTTCTGGTTTACGCGCCAATTTTAATTTAATATGATAATACCAGATTGAAAGACGCTCAAAAATTTTACCCAAAATCGTTCTTGATTCCTTTAAATTTTCAATTGAATCATTAATCATTAATAGAATTGAAATGATGAAAATAGCAATTACAGTAATTAACGTGGCCCAAAAACCCATCACGTTTTGCAAACTAAAACTCAAAAACAAACCAATATACCCGCCGCCACGACCCTCATCAACTGCCAGGACCGCATCATTCAAGGGAATGATTAAATGAAATAGGGCGGTAAAACTTAAAATAAAGAAAAAGAAACCAACATAGCTGATGGCGTTTATTTTTTCCTTTCTATTTAATAACACCCAACCCCATAAAATTAAAATGATGGGGAAGGCAAATTTAGTCCAACCTAAAAATAAAGTCAGCACATTATCAATTTCTTCGCCGACTTTGCCTGCCAAACTAAATAAGCCAAGAAGTGAGACGCCAGCTATGGCAAATAAAAAAATAATGAAAATCCACTTTTTCGTTTCAGGATGGATTTCCAAGCGTTTAACGCCGTTTTTGTTATTCCTATGTTTGTTTCTAGTCATAATAATATAAAAAATATAAGCGCTAATCTGCCCCTTTTGTACTAAAATTTTATCATAAAATTATGGTTTTGGCAAAATAAAAAACAGCAATAAAATTTGCCATTTTCTATAGCGGGTAACGGGAATTGAACCCGTATCTCCAGCTTGGAAGGCTAGCATAATAAGCCATTATACTATACCCGCATGGTTTATGGTCGGGCTGGTGGGACTCGAACCCACGATCTTCTGGTCCCAAACCAGACGCGATAGCCAGCTTCGCTACAGCCCGTCATCAGCAAGAGTCATGAGATATGAGCAAGAGTATAAACTGTTGCTCAAAACTCTAATCTCAAAACTCACATTGCCGAGGGGGAGAATCGGACTCCCGACGCAAGGATTTTCAGTCCTTCGCTCTACCACTG
>CAIXNZ010000080.1 GCA_903920975.1 Candidatus Falkowiibacteriota bacterium
ATAAACTTTGCTGATACAAATGAATCTACATCAGATGACGGTACGAATGTATTTATTATTAGTATGCAAAGAAATAAATAATCTATTTAAACTGCTTTTTTTTAATAAGCCAAGGGTTGATTTATCCAATAAAAGTCCGTTGGTTTGCATCTCCAATTTCTTAATTCCTTTATTTGCGGCGTATTTGATGAACTTAAAAATATTTTCTCGGACTAGGGGTTCCCCGCCTGAAAAAACCAAATGGCTTACGTGTTGGTCTGCCAAAACATCTATCATGGCGTATAAATCACCGTCAGATGGATTCATAAAATCAGTTTCATTTTCTTTGGCAAAATTACAAAAAAGGCAATTGGCGTTACAATTGATTGTCGTTCTAATTAAATCTTTTCTTATATTTTGATGCATATTCATTCAATAATTGGTTTAAATTCATCCCAACCATATAATTCAATATATTTTAGCCAAACCCCTTCGCAAATATTATTATAAATACAAAACTTACATTTATTTTGCTTACCCTTTAATTCATTCCTTTTTCTATCCTGCCAATTAAAAAATTGTCTTCCATTTTTTTCATAATTAATAACATCAGTACTGACATCTAAAAGCTCGCCAATATATTTTTTATTATCCTTGATACTGGGAAAAACGCAATAAGGTATGCCGTCAAAAACAATATGGGACTTTAATTTTTGATTTAAATTTATAATTTTTATGATGAAAGGATAAAAATCAGTATATGAAAATAATAATTCTTGATAATAAAGACTGGCATTGCCTTCCGGCCACATAAAATTTAAACGAAAATCAGTAAATCCCAACTTCTTAAAATAGATAAGGCTTTTCAAAATATCTTTATAATTTTTTCTATTGATTACAAAATTAATGGAAATATTATTTTTGATTAATCCCTGATTATAAAAATAAATTAAATTTTTTAACCCCATGATTTTTTCCTTAAAACCGCCTTTTACTTGAGTCAAATAATCTTCAATTTTCTCGTTATGACTATGAATTGAAACAGAAAGGCGGTCAACGCCACTTTTTATCAAAGATAATAAAAAATTTCTATCCCTATATTTTCGTCCATTACTTATAATATGTATTTTCTTAAAACCATTTTTTTTAGCTAATTTAACCAATTCTATTAATTTGGGGTATAAAGTCACCTCACCGCCTAAAAAACCCAAAGACTCATAGCCGTTGTCAGCGCTTTCTACGATTTGATCTCTGGCTGTCTCATAATTAACAAAAGTTGCTAGCTGACCCGACATGCAAAAACGACAACGGTTATTGCAGGCCTTACCCAAATTTATTTCAATGTGTTTCATCTGATTATTGGCTTTAAAATTTTAAAACCCTTGATCTGAATATCTTTCAAATCCAAACCCTGACAGTCACTATCATGATAGCATTTTTTACACCTGCTGGATTTGTAACTATTTAAATATTTAATATAAAAATCATAAAATTTTTTCAACTCAATTTTATCATTAAAGAAAAAATTTCTAAGGTCTAAATCTGTGCTGCTAGATTCGGGCGAACACACTGGTAGGTTATTTATCTTAATTATATATTCTTTGTTTTTAATTAAGTTATTAAAACGAATGAGTTGTTTGCAAAAATTATCCAAATAACATAATTGGCATCTTTTAGGATCAAAACATTTTAATTTAATATTTTTGGTCAAATAATTGATAAAATGCTTCTTCCTCTCGCCGAAAATTTCATAATATATTTTTTTTTCAACATCATTTAATAGATACTCCTTATCTTCAAAATAACTGACGGGAAAACGGTTGCACCAAATCACTAAATTATTTTTTTGACCATAATCAATAACTTTTTCAAAAATTGGTTGAAAATCTGCTAAATTATAGAAAAGCTTATTAAAATTTATATCCCAAGCTCTACCATAAGGCATCAAATTAAGTAAATCAAATTCATTGATTCCGAACCTATGAAAAAATTTGATGATACTATCTAATTCTAAATAATTTAATCGGTTAATAACAATATCAATATTAACAATAAAATTTAAAGCTAAGGCATTTTTCAAGCCCCTCATAACCTGGTCAAAAGACCCCGGTATACCGGTTAATTTATCATGTAATTTTTGATTATGTCCATGGATAGAAAAAGTAATTTCATCAAGTCCGGCAGCCTTAGCTTTTTTGATAAAACCTAAATAACTGAACATTCTGCCGTTAGTAATTATCTGAACCCGATCAAAACCTATTTTTTTACCATAGGCAATTGCTTTAATTAAATTGGGATTAATTGTCGGCTCCCCACCGCTTAAAATCAATCTTTGTTTGACCTTTTGATTTTTTTCGAAACCTTCCCTTATTTTTTTACAGATATATAAATAACTATAAAAAGTATTATTATGGGAATTAGCATCCAGACAAAAGATGCATTTATTGTTACATGACCGGCTCAACCTGACCCAGTATTTTTTTTCTTCCTTATTATTAATCATAATTTTTTTGAAAATTCAAAATCTCATTGGCTCCAAAAATTTTTAAATAATGCGAAAAAATACCACTGCAAATTTTGTTATATTGACAATTCAAGCAGGCTTTAATTTTTTTTCTTTTTCTATCTATGACCGTCTTCTTTTCTTTCAAAACGATTTTATTATTTTTCATCCCCAATTCAAAGGTTGTCCTTTCATCCCAGTTTAAATCATTAGAATAAACATTGTATTCGCCAAGTACGCAAAGTGGTAAACCAAAAAACCTAATAATTAAATTGTTTTCCCCTGCTAATCTTACCCAATCGCCTACCTTTTTGTGAAATTTATAAAAAGGTACAGCTAAGCTTTGAAAATTGTTATAAGCCGATCCTTCGGGGGCTAAATTTGAAATCAAAATTTGTTTCAAATTTTTAAAAACTTTAATTTTATTAAAAAGCTCTTCGATTTTATCAAAATTTTTCTTTGTAGCCACGACATTACAAAACCAATATGGATTTCTATGCTTTTTAATATACTCATCAACATTACTAAAGGCCTTCATTAAATTTGAAAAACTTTTTGGATTTTGGGTCATAGAATTATGAGTTTTAGAATCCGGACCGTGCATAGAGAAGGATAGCTCATCAATCAACGGTAGTAGTTGTTGACAGGTATCTTTATCAGCCCAGCTTATACCGTTTGAACCAATATATATTTTATAACCTAAATTTTTTGCTTGAACTAATAATTCTTTAAAATTTTTATATAAAGTAGGCTCACCGCCTGTAAAATTTACGTGGTCAAAGCCCTGTTTCCTTTTTTCAGATAATAAATTAAAAATTTTATCAAAATTAATATTATAGTTCTTAAATCGTTTTAGACGATTTTTTTCGCTACAAAAAATACAATTATTTGGGCAAGAATATGAAATATGTATCTCTAGACGTTTCATTAGATTATTGGATTTTATTTATTACTAAAACTTCCTATCGCATCTAAATACGACTGGTTAATCTCCTCGTTATTTAAAAATTTTAACATGGCAGTAAAAACTTTAATTCTGCTTCTTTCAATTATTTTAATAATATCTCCGTCCTTTTCAACAATGCTGTTCTCAAATAAATATTCAAATATTTTTTTAAAATAATTTAATGCACAAAT
>CAIXNZ010000081.1 GCA_903920975.1 Candidatus Falkowiibacteriota bacterium
AAAATTGAAAAAGACATCACTAAAATTGTCAGAGAAGTAGCATTAAAAGACCAAAATAAAAAACAATGGTTTTAGAACCGCAAAAATTAAAACAACTTTTTGAGGAATATGGCGTTTGGCCGTCCAAAAGCAAGGGGCAGAATTTTTTGATTGATCAAGTTGTATTAGAAAAAATTGTCCAAGCCGCAGGTTTGCAACCCGATAATAATGTTTTGGAAATCGGACCGGGCTTTGGCATTTTAACTGAAGAATTAATTAAGCGAGCTCAGAAAGTTTTGGGCATTGAACTAGACAAGCGTCTAGTTTATTTTTTAAAACAAAAATTTAAACATGAAAAAAAATTAGAAATACTGCAGACTGATATTTTGAAAATTAAAAACAGCGAACTTTATGACAAGCTCACTAAGGGACAGGGAAGTTATAAACTGGTAGCTAATTTGCCCTATAATATTACTGGTGCAGTTCTCCGAAAATTTTTAGTTTATGAGCCCAAGCCCGAAGCCATTATTTTATTACTGCAAAAAGAAGTGGCCCAAAGAATTATTGCCCAGCCAGGTAAAATGAGCCTGCTGGCTTTGTCAGTCCAGTTTTATGGCCAGCCCCAAATCATTGATTATGTCAGTCAAGAGAGCTTTTACCCAAAGCCAAAAGTTGAGAGCGCGATCTTAAAAATTACAGTCAAAAATATCTATAATTTAGAGGTTTTAATGGAAAAGAAATTCTGGCAACTGGCTAAAATTGGCTTTAGTTCGCCCAGAAAACAACTGCAAAACAATTTATCTGCTGGTTTAAGCATCGCCAAAGAAAGTCTTAAAAATTCGCTAAAATTAGCAGGTCTGCGGCCAGATTGCCGGGCCCAAGACTTAAATTTAGACCAGTGGATATCTTTGACCAAAAATTTAATGACCTAGCGCATGTTTTTGTGGTATAATTATATAAGAAATGATGCTATAATATAATCTATAATATTAATAATGCAAATCCAAGGAAAAATCAAGGAATTTTTTGAAATTGAAGAACAAAAGGTAATTAGTAGGATAGAAAGAACTCCACTGGAGAAGTTTTTCGTCTTTTTTTTAATAATTATTTCAGTGGCGGCAGTGCTCTTAGGCTATTTGCAGCTTAAGAGAAATATTGAGATGCCGTTACTTGATGTAAATATGCGTGAGAAAAGGAGTATCTTACGGCAACAATACTTAGCCAATTTAAATACAGCAACATCATTTACCTTGCCGCAGATAATTAATTACCCGATTAGTATTGGGGGTGAAGAGATTAATATAAATGCGGCTGACAATGTCAATCAGGTTAATCAGGCCAATATAAATGGCGCCATGAATTCCAGCGATTTATTGGGTTTAGAACAAAAGCTTTTGTCAGGGGAAGTGACTTTGGAACAGCTTGGCATCAATGATCCGGAACTACAAAAATATTTTGATCTCGCTAAAACTAGTCCAGCAAATGGAACAGGCGCAACCGCAAGTCTTGATCCGCAGGAAAAGACTAAGGCAATTGAAGCCCTGAAAGCCCTGACTCCAGCTCAGATTAGAGAGGAATTAATTAAAAACGGCGTAGATAAAGCTTCCCTAGATCAGTTTGATGACCAGACTTTGCAGCAAATGTTTTTGCAAACCCTAAGTACATATTAATAAATTTATGTTAAAGTGGGGTAATAAAAAAAGTCAAAAAGTAATTATTTTCATACTTTTGTTGTTTTTTGTTTTGAGTAATTTTTACGGGATTATGTTTGTTAATATTCGACCCGCTAAAGCTCAATGGTTAACATCTGACATTCCGATGCTGGGCGTAACTGTTGGCAATGATTTTTTTACGAAGATTTGGGACGAATTGAAGGCGGTATTTTTCAAAAATGTTTTGGGTAATCTGCTAAATTTAATTGCCCAGCAAACAGCAGTTTGGGTAGCCAGCGGCGCTAAGGGGCAAGGGCCTCAATGGATTACTGATTTTGATCAATTTATTAATGGCTATGCCGATGCCGCTATTGGCGATTTTATTACTACAACTATCGGAGATTTAACGGGTATTAATATTTGTACTCTGGATCCGCGCATTGCCATTAATTTAGCGCTTTCCATCCCCATGTTCCCCGAATCTCAAGCAAATACAACGCCGGCTTGTACTTTTACTCAGTTGCGCAGTCACTGGGAAGAAGTCGGCAAAGGTCAATTTATTACTTTCAACGCCACGATCGGTGCTGGCGGATCATTTTCACAAGATACAAGCAGATTTAATACAGCTATGCAGGGTGATCAGACTCTCCAGACCTGGTATAATCCTTCCGGACCCTGGCCAGAATCATATGTGGGTGGATGCCCAAGCAACACTGATGCAGCAAAAGTAGTATGCGCTCAACCTCCCATCCAAAGCGAATTGCAAACATTGGCCGCGCAGTTAAGCGCGGATACCGCTGCCTTAGCTGGCGATATTAATAAGATGATGAGTGGTGCTGGTTCGGAACAAACAGTACAACTTTCAGTGGGCTCTTGGCGCATTACACCAGAAAATATTGATCCCATAAAACAAGCCTGGCTTAACAAAATTAACCCCGCCATTACAAAATTGGATGCCATTAATCAAGCATTTAGCGGCTGTAAAAATGTAAGTGCAATTCAATTAGTCGGTGGGCAATGTAAGGTGATTTTGCCGCGCTTGGGCGTTTCGGCACCAGCTAGTGAAAATTTAACGGGAAGTTTAGAAACATATTTTAGAAGCGATGTTAACTCCAAGGCCTCCTATGTTGCAAGTATGGCAAGTACCGGGAAAAGCGGCTATGAATATTTAAAAAGCCAAATCAGCGATAAATTTAATCCAGATTATTTTGAAAGCGGTGTGCCATTTAATTCTGCCATGGCCAATGATTTATTTAATCCAGAAGCCAGCGAATTCAATGCCTATGAAGAAATGCAAAAAGAGATTGCCAATATCGGCCTTGAAGCCTATTTAAATCAGCATTTGCAGGCCTTAGTAAATCAGGGTTGGCAGGCGTCTACAGATACGATCGCGGGTTTTGTTAGGACTCCGGCCAGCTTACTTAATGCCAAAGCAACAAAAGATCTAACGGGAAATGATTCAGCCATGACTTACACCAAAAGCATTGCCGCTGATGCGATAGGCGTCTTTTTGCAGACTTTATGGAATCAATATATGACAAGATTGCTTCAATCTTTGGCTAGCCCTCAGCAGCAAGATACGTCAAAAACGTCTCTAACTCAAACCCTATTGGCCAAGCGAGCCGCTTTACAGGAAGAAGCTTTGAAAGCAGCAACGCCAGAAAATCCTGTTACGGAACAACAACAAGAACAAACCCCCTTACCAGTCTCAAATCCCAGTAATCGATATGAGCAGGAAACAGTTACGATCGAGGGCGTTCAAAATTATATTGAAAGATTAGGCGAACAGTTTAGCGTAAATTATTCTTTCAAGGATGTTGATTTGCTTTCTGATTTTCAGCTAAATATCAAAGGTAAAATTAGTCCTAATATTTATAATAATGTCGTTGACCCCAATTTTGCTTTGGCCATAAATGATCAAATGACAATTCAGCAAGCGATTACCAAAGGCAAATTAATTGGCAGTTATAAATTTTCTTGGGGAGAAAAAGCAGTTAGCGGCACTTATAATTTGGCTAATATCAAAAAATTAAGAAAAGCACGGGTTTTGCCCTTGGGCTTTGAGTTAGCTGCGGAATTAATACGCGATTGTAATTGGCGTCAAGATAATGGCTATGGATCATTTCAAGACGTTAATGATTCTGCCCCGCGCGGTGGTGGAAGTGATTCATATATAAACCAAAGATTGCAAGATTGTGTATTTATGTCAGGTGATAAAAACGACTATGATGTCAATGATAACAAGGGAATGATGACTCAGGTTATCAACGCTAGTTTAGCGGATGTTGTTAATGGCTTTGATAAAAGGGGCGATGATAATATTTGTGGCACTTTTGATGCCAATGAATCGCCATTTTGCAATCTAATTGATCCGAACTGGGTTTTGAAGTTGCCGCCCACTCGTTGCTTGCTCTCGAGCTCTACTGAACCTTATGGTGAAATAATACAAAGTACTGACATAGGCACCAGATATTCTCGTTGTCCGGATTTTGTCAGTTGTTTAAACGATGACGGCAAGGGCGGTTGCATAAATGAGCAGTATGGTGTTTGCGTCAAGGAAAAAAATTATTGGCAATTCGCGGCTAATAGTTGCCCAAGCGACTTTAACAGTTGTCGTACCTACACGGCCAGTACGACTCAGGGTACCAGCGTGGTCTCTTATTTAAAAAATACTTTAAGCGGCAATGAAATTTGTGGACCCGACAATGCGGGTTGCGCCTGGTATGCCACTATCTTTTCTTCTGGCGCTTGGCAGGGTCAGTCATCGAGAATCTACCTTAATCGGTACGCAGAAACGTGCGATAAATCAAATGAAGGCTGCAATGAATTTTTCTTATACCGTGATCCAAGCATGAATTTAATCACTGATTCTAGTTTTGAATATACTAGCGAGGGTGTGGTGCCGGAAAATTGGGATTTAATTATTAAAGAGGCTGTAGGCACGGATAAAATAATTACAGGCCAAGATAAATGCGAGGATACAATCAGCAATAATGCAACGGGTTGTAGCAAAGGAAATTGTAGCTATCAGGAGTATTGTTTGGATTATAAATATCCAAACCAAGATGATTGTCTGGCTAATAATGGTAAGTGGGAGAATGATTCTTGTACTGGTGCTATAAACACTACTGTCATGACAGGTGATTGTACGGCCAATGGAGGTCAATTTCAGCAATATTGCTATTACAGTCCGCTAAAATATAATCAATGCGCCAATGTGCAGTTTGCCACCCAAGCTCTTTGTAAGGCTAATATGGGATCCTGGCAAGAAGAATGTCGCGTGGCCGGAGAAGTCCAGACAAATGTTCAGAGTGAAGCAAATTGCGTAGCAAGTGGTGTCGGAGGCAACTGGATAACTTATTGCCAGGGGGTTGTTCAATACGACCTAGATAAAGCCGCTTGTGCAGCCGTTGGCGGCCAGTGGAATGGCTATGGCCCGTTTAGCGAGTATGTTTCTGTTTCCAAAGATGGCTCTGATACCCAAGGCGGCATTAGCAAGTTAGTGGCAAATTTGGGAGCACTTAAATCTGATCAGGAGTTACAATTAATATATACCAGCCAGCTGAATCAAGCAGATAAAATTTTGACCAAGCCCGGAGATGTTTATACTGCCACAGCATATATTAAAGCCAATAATCCTATAAATTCTATTCAATTAAATTTAATAAAAGGTTCAAATGATAGCCCGGAGGTGACTAGCAAAAATTATGAATTATCAGCCACCTCTTACGCGACCTATACTCAGTTATATGCAACCTTAGCTACAACCACAGAAGGCACCAGCCTGAAGTTTTTGATAAATTTGCCAGCACCAGCCACTACTCCAGCCCCAGCCCAACCGACTAAAGTCTATTTAGATAATCTGACTTTAGCCCTTAACAGCTTTGACCAAATCAGAAGTAATAATTTTTATACCACTTACGCGGATTATGAAATCAATACCAAAGTCTATTATAAAAAACCGCCGGTTTCCCTAAATTGCCGTGGTTATGGTCCTGGCGATCCGCCTCCGGTTATTAATCCGGGAACTACTCTCACCAAAGAAGATTGTACTAGACTTAATGGTTACTGGGATGAGGCTGGTATTTTTATAGCTGATAAAAGACCGGTCTGCTATAAGTATGCGCCTGATGATCCGGCCTGTAGCAATTTTATGAAAGTATGTCAGCCGGAAGAAGTCGGTTGCCAGATTTATAAGCCGAATAACGGTGACCCCGAGATTCCTGGCGTGGTTAGCATCAGCGATTATTGCCCGACAGAATGTGTGGGTTATAATCAATATAAGCAGGATAGTACATTATACGAACCCAGCCCCGATCCGCAATTTTATAATTTTATTCCTAACACAGCCAAAGTTTGCAGTGTTGATCAAGTTGGCTGTTCACAATTTACTAATTTAGATGAAGTTGCTGCTGGCGGCGAAGGAATCACGTACTACACTTATTTGAGGCAATGTATTAAACCAAATCAAGGTAAGGGCGAAAAGACTTTTTTCAGCCGACATAATGTAGCTGCTGGCGGTCCGCAAGTAATAAAATATGAATTACAGCAAGATGCAACAGGCGCTCCCAAGACCTTTGATGGTTCGGGTGATTGCCGCGGTACTGGCAGTGATTTGAATTGCTTGGAATTTTTTGATGACCAAGGCAATACTTATTTTAGGGATATTAGAGTAACAATTTCAGTCTCTGATGATTGCCATCCGTTTAGAAAGACTGAATCAACAGCAGAAAATTGCACTAATACTGGCGGGCAATGGCAGGCAGATAATAATTGTTTATATAATGCTATTCCTTCTGAAAATATCGCTTGCAGCGCCGAAGTAAATGGCTGTCGCACCTTTATTGGCAATAGAGGCAACAATGTCTATAACCAACTATTTGATGTTTTTGAGGGCGGAAATATTGCGGATTGGACTTCTGCGGCGGCAAATACAAATTTAAGCTTGAGCAGCGAATCAGTGATTGTGGGCGGACATTCATTATTTGTAGCTCAGGGCACTGGTAGTATTGCCAAAGATTTGTCTATTAAAACAGGCAGTATATATACCCTTTCTTTTTGGGCAAAAAGCGAAAATAATCAGTCCATGGCAGTTAAATTTAGCACTGCATCGGGGGACAAAGAAAAAATATTTGCCGCTACCATTAATTTAACGTCAAATTGGCAGAACTTTAACCTGGGCCCGCTTTACATTGAGTCAACGGATTCGGGCATCAATCAATTAAAATTTGAAGGCTTCACTACCAGTGGCGTATATTTGGACAATATTTTATTAAAAGTTATCAATAACAATGTTTATCTGGTGAAAAATAGCTGGACTACGCCGAAAAGTTGCGATTTTCACTATGTAGGTGAAATGCTGGGTTGCCAGGCCTATACTGATGTTCTCAATCAAACTCATAACCTCAAGTCTTTTACTAGTATCTGCAGAGGCAGTGTGGTCGGCTGTCAGCTTTTAGTTGATACTAAAAATTCTACCGATCCCAAGAGCCAAGCATTTAATAGTGAGGATACTAATCCAATCGATGACTATCAAGTGCCCCAAGACGAATTAACAACTTATGTGCTCGATAGCAATAAGAGCTGCGCGGCAGAAAATAAGGGTTGTCAAAAATTAGGTCGACCGAGCGGCCTAGCTTATGATGAAGTGTATTTGAAAAATAATCCGGATAAATATATTAATGTGCCTAAGGCAATAATGTGCAATGATAGTGCGCTTGGCTGCACTGAATTGACCAATGATAGCGGCGGGGTTGAATATTATAAAATAGACCCGACTAAATTATGCGAGTTTGGCCAGCATATTATTAATGGTCAAACTGTTTCGGGTTGGTATAAGCAGGGCAGTAGTCAATATGGCTGCAATTCATTAAGTGATGGTAAGGTTAACATAAACGAAGAGGAATGTACGAGCAATGGTAATGTTTGGAGCGACAAATATTCACAGTGCACCGTAATTATTTCTGATATAACGAACCAGATAATTTGTGAAAGTCAAAAAAATGAGTGGGTTAATAATAAGTGCTTGGCCAATCCTTTCAGTATCTATAGGGTTTATGAAGCAAATAAATATAAAGGGTATGTGGGACTGTGCGATAGAAAATATAATGGTTGTACTGAATTTAGAGATGTAAACGATAACTATGTTTTTAATGGCAGTTTTGAAACCGGTTTAGTGGCGACCGCCTTAGCCAACTGGCATGATATTGAAACAGCTGGCGAGAAAGGTGAAAAACAAGTTGTAACTGACAATGTCAAACAGGGTAAAAAGGCGATTAAATTAGTTAAAACACAAAACGCGGGTGGTTATGGCATTTATACTTTAGTAGCCAAGATTGAGAAAAATAGAACATATAAAATATCCTTTTATTACAGAGTACCGGCAGAAGCTATTGGTAACGGTGCAAAATGCGCTTTGCCGCGTGCTGCCTTTTCTTTTGTGAAAGCTGATATGTCAGTAACGGCTAGCGATCTACACTATTATGATCCAGATAATAGCTGGAAAAGGGTAGAATATTTATTTAAAGCGCCCGTTTCTCAAACTGAAATTACCGCGGATTATAATCTGACACTTTATTCGCCAGAATCTGCGAGCTGTGTAAATTCTTTCATTATCTATGATTTGGTGGAAGTGAAAGATAACACTGAAGACAGCTATAATATTATTGATTTAGGCAGTAATGTGGATAGGAAAAGTTGTCTAGCGGTAAATTGGGACTTGGGCTGCGTACAGTTTCAAAATACTTCAAGCGATAGTTACGAGACCATTAAGGTTAAAAAAGACAGGATTTGCGACCAATGGGTAATGTGCTCTAAACAAAATCAAGCTGGCCAATGTACTGAAACTCAATTGTGCGCTGAAGAATTCAAATCTCAATGCACCAGGCTAGCGCCACAAAACGACAATGTCCGTTATAATTCAAATAGTCAGGGGCTAATAATTACAAGAATCGCCGATTCCAAAAACCAAAACGGCTATATTTACAGATTTGGCGCTGGGTCAGTTAGCCGTATTACTCAGTGGCGGGCCGGTGATTATTCTGGTTACACTATTCCCGACAGATATGCGCTGGAAACAGACCAAAAATTTATTGCGCATCCCTACGAAAACCAGTTAGGAGCTTTTGATGACCCGCGTTTTAATGAACCTGTCTGTAAAATTTTCCCAGCCGAAGATTCCCCCTTACCTTATCAGTTATCACAAAATACTGCCTTTAAGAATTTGCAAAATATGTATAGCCAAACCTATTATATTGATAAAATCGGTAATGGTTGTTTTTACGAAAAAGCCACTGCGGTTGGAACTGGAGGCGTAAGTGCTTATTTCCCTCGGGGAACAATTGACACGAATAATAGTAAAATGTGCACTTCTCCGCAGGAAAATATAGGCGTACTCTGTTCTGGCGGAGCAGCAGCAGCTTGTACCAGCAGTGTTGACCAAGGGGACAAGGTTAGTAAAGAGGAGGGAAAATGCGATAATATCGGTTCAGTTAAAGAATTTAGCGGGCTGGAAGCGATGTGTCTTGAGGTTGACACGCTTAGTCCCATCTTTGGCAGTCTAAATCTTGGCGATCTTTATAATAATAGTGATTCCCAAACTCAATATGAAAATTATAGGCCCTATGCCTGCTTAACATATTTCCCTTTTGTAATTAATACTTGCCCTTTGCATAGAGGAGTAGGCACGTGCATTCTAAATCCAGCTTGCGTCTGGTCAGAAAGCAGCAACAGCTGTTCAGCTAAATAAAATTCAATATAATTATTATAAAATGTCAGTGTCAAAAAAAGATAAAAAATTAAAAAAAGTAATTCTTTTTAGCTTACTATTTATTATTATTGCCAGCTTGTTTTTTGGCTTGCTAAAAGTAAATTTTGTTTTGGCTCAAGACGTCGAACTGGTCGCCGACGAACAGCCCCCCGCAGACACAGGAGTATTAACCGGGGTTATTGCCGCAAATTTTCAATCTGCCATGACTTGGCTGGCTGATACGGTCAGGCTGTTAGGCGGTCAATTGCTTGAGGCTGTTATGAATCTTATAACAAAGGTCAGCTCTTATAATAATTTTATAGGTCAGGATTCGGTCAGACTAGGCTGGGTAACCATACGCGACATGGTAAATATGTTTTTTATTTTGGGTTTATTGGTTATTGCCTTTGCCACAGTACTAAAAATTGAAAAATACGGCTATAATCGTCTCTTGGGCCGTTTGTTATTAATGGCGATTTTAGTCAATTTCAGCCGGACCATCTGCGGATTAATAATTGATGCTTTTCAGGTGCTGATGCTGTCCTGGGTCAATGGCTATAAGGATCAATTAAATAATGTTTTTACTGCTGGTTTCAAAGTAGATTCGGGATTACAGTATAGTACATGCAATACCACTGTTGAAGCTCAAGCCACCCCTTCTGCCACGGAAGGATTGACAGCCTTTGCTACTGCCATTTTAGGCATTATATATATTATTGTTTCTCTGATTATAATGGCAATTTTTTTAATGCTATTAGTTTTTAGAATAGTTGCCTTATGGATATTGATTATTTTTTCGCCTTTGGCTTTCTTTGCTTGGTCCTTTGAAGGCGCCGGCAAATTAGGCGAAATTTCTAGCCGTTGGTGGAAGATGTTTTTTGAATACTGTATGGTCGGCCCATTTTTAGCTTTCTTTTTGTGGTTTTCTGTTACAACCGTCAATCAGGTTGGTACGATCTCTCAGGAAATGTCCCAGAATGCGGATCCCTGCCAATGGGCAGCAGGCGCATCCAAAGCCGGGGAACCCCAAAGTCTTTTGGGTTATATTATTTCCATTTTAATATTAGTCGCGGGCTTGAAATTCACTGGTGAATTCAAAGTCGCTGGTGCCGGCGCTGCCAGCGGGGCGGCTGATTGGATGAAAAAGCAGACAGCCGGTAGAGTAGAAAATTATGCCAGAAGAGCAGGTAGCTATGTAGCAGAAGCGCCGGGCAGGGCAGTGAAGGGCGCGGTTGGTTTAGGTGTAGCAGGAGCTGGAGCAGTAGGCGGTTTTGCCTATAAACAATATGTCAAGCCTAGAGTTACAGGCGTACGCGAAGATCTCAGTAAGGCTTGGCAAACTAAGACTAGTCTCGGCGATTTTGGCAAAAAAGTTTATGGTGGATATCGTAAAAGGTTGTCTGAAAGTGAAGCCCCTACTCTGAAGGCAATAGGTGAAGCTATGGGTGGAAAATTGCCTCAGCTGCCAAAAGGAATAAAAGCAAAGGGCAAGGCTTTAGCAAGATTGGCAGTTGGCGATGCTAGGGCTTTAGCAAATACCTTGATTAATGAAACATCTCTTTCCGGGGAGCTAAATGATCATATTCGCAGAAAAACACAAGCTCAAGCCGGCGCTATAATATCTAAAGATGAAAAACCAATTAGAGCCGAGGACGCGAGATATGAAGATAAGTTATTGGATAAATTAGGCATTGATAAGGCCAATCAGGACCAAGTTAATGATGTATTCAAACAGCTTACATATGACCGGAAAGGTAAAAAAATAACCAGTGAGCCATTGAAAAGATTAACGTCAGCGCTGCATCGTCAACAAGGAGAGCTCGGTGTTTCCGATGAATATGGCCATACAGAACTTAGAAAACTCGGTGTCTTTGACGGCCAAGGAGATTTATATAGAAGAATCTATGCTGATGGCGTTGAACAAAGTGAAAAGAAATCAAGGGGCAGAGATAGCGCAATTTCCGGCGACTTTTATAATGCTGAAACTAAAAAACGTGAAGATTATACTGGGACCATGAAAAATCTTGAACATGCTGATGATGAATTAACTTCCAGAACGGGTTGGGCTTGGAAAAAAGAAGATCGTGTCAGAAAATCTATTGATTTTAATGGATTAAGAACGAAAGATGCGGCAGGCAATTATCAGTTAGATATGGGGAAAGTAGCAGCAAAAATTAATGATAAAAACACTACAGCCGATCAAAAAGCGTTGCTAGAGAAAGTACGTGATATAAATTTGGATACAAATATGAATAAGAATGAGAAAGCAGCTTTATTGCACGGAGGCTTGGCAATGTCTTCGGAATTTGAACAAAAAAGAGCACAGGAAATGGAGGCTTCAATTAAAATGGGTGGTGAAAAAGCAGTTATTGAAACAGCCAGTGACAGAAATTTTGTCAATCCTTGGAAATACGGGCCGGAGACAGTTATTGCCGCTATAAATGGCACGTCTGCTAATAGGCAGTGGTTAGGTAAAATGGCTAAAGAACCAAGAGATATTGCCGCTCTTAAGTTAGATTTTTGGCATATGCAGGATTTAAAAGATGAAGCAGGTAATATAATCACGCCAAAAGCTGAAAGACGCATTGAGTTGTTGCAACAAAATCCAGAGAAATTAGCAGATTTAATTGAGGGCTTAGAAGGAGAGGAGGCGGTAAACGCGGCGGCAACAAACAGGGAGCCAAAATCATTTGATCAATTAGGCGCTTCTGACCTCCAAAATAGTGTATATATTCAAGATGTTGATACGCGAACAGATAAGGCTAATGTAAAAGAAGCAGAGAATAAGCAGAAAGCCTATGAATCATTAACCGCAAAATATGACGCTCAGGGCAAACTGGAGGAACCAGGCAAAATATCTGAAGAAATTCAGAATCATTTAGAAGATGTTAGAAAGAGAGAAGGAGTTGACGTTAAACTTAAACAAGCAATTGATTCTGCTACAGCAGGTAATGATCATGGAAAAGTCGACGCTGCTTTCGTGGGTATAAATGAACAAATAGATGCTATTGTTCAGTCCGCCAAGGATCAGCAGACAAGAACTGCGGCTATCGCTAAATTAATTGGTAATCAACTGCAAAAAGTAGGTATTGCCTTGGCAGCACCGCAAACAAATAAATTAGCTGCAGCGCTTGAAGAGAATACTGAAGGCATTAAAAAACGTATTAAAGTAATGGACACGGGATTTGAGGGCTCAGCTGAAAAGATCAAAAATTTTGTAGATACATTAAATTCTTACGCAGCTTCTGGCACTGCACCTTCAGGAGATGACCTTGCGACCTTAAACATTTTGAAGGAAACTATTATTAATGGAATTAAAAAATATGCCAAAAATAATGCTCTTGATGAATCCAAGTTTAAGGTTAGCGAAGTTGAAGCGCATTTAAATCAGATGTTAGGAACTGAGCCGGATGCAAATAAAGAGGTGAATATAAATTCATTTATTAGCACAATGACTAGTCTCCTGGCGCAAAAGAAAGCTGCTACATCTGCCAAAGTAATAAAAGATATTAATACTCAGATCAGCAAGCTAAATGATGCCTGGAAAGGTATTTATGGCGATTTACAGGATTTTGGCTTTAAAACTTAATCTATTTATCAATTATGGCACTTAATGATTTTACTATTAATAATTTGGGCAGTTTAAGCCCGGCTTTTAGCCAGGTGATTGCCAAATACAATCTGTCAGAACGGCAGCAGCTTATTTTAAATTCTTTAAGAGATATTATTTTTGGCCAAATGGTTTTACCCGATTTTGTTGATTTGATTCAGCAAGAATTGTCGCTTGATTTTATGACTGTCGGCAAAGTTGCAGCTGATCTGAAAAAAAATATTTTAGATAAAACAGCCGAGATAGATTTGATAAAAGAGCAATGGCAAAAAGAGTCGGTCGGAATTTTCAATCTGGAAAATTTAATTGATGATGTCTTGGATAAGTCAAATTTAAAATTTACCGATGAGCAGTTAAAGGACCGTTTTGATAAAGCGATATATAGCTGGCTGGCTGGAACCAGTAATGATCTGGAGCTGAAGAATACCTTAACAAAATCTCAAAAAATTGGCGGTATTGGTTTCGCAGAAGACGATTATAATTCGCTTTATAGTTTGTTGGCCGAAAAAAAAGAGCAGGTTCAAAAAGAACAAATAGAACTTCCCGAAATCAATAAAACACTTAAAAAAAAAGAGAAAATTACTCCGCAAACCGCAATAAAAGAAGAAATTGAGTCATCGGAAGAGGAGATAAATGAGACTAATGTTAATTTAAATGCGGAAATAAATGAATTAATATCACAAGGCAATATAAAGGTTAAGGAAAATTTACATGAAAGATTGGAAAAGTTATTAAGCACATATTTTAGAGATGTACGCAAAGAAATTGATTTAAAAGAATCGCTAATTCGTCCGGTTAAAATTGGCGGCATCGGCCTTTTGGCAGAAGAAGCTGAAAATTTGATAAATTTAGCCAGAAATAAAAAAAAGTATTGGACAGAAAATAAAATTGACTATAAATCTCAGTTAAATGAAATTGCTTCAAATAATTTACTTGAATCAGAGATTGATGTAGCGGTAAGTATTAAGGCTCCGCTTAAAAAAGTAGAAGAAAACCAGGATGTCCAGATCAATCAATTATTACAGGACAAGGGAATCGGCTATGGAGAATTGGCAGCTAATGAAAAAATAAAAAAGGAATTAGATAGTATTGAAAGAGTGCCAGAAGTTTCAAACGATTTTGCCAAAGAAATAATTGCAGAAGAAGAATTTTTACAAAGCCAGCCAGAAATTGCGCCGACATTAGCAAAACCAGCGGCCCAACTTTTGCAGCAGGAAACAATCAAACAGACTGCTCCGAGGCCAGAGATAAAACAGCCAATGATAAGGAGAGCTGACTCTCAGAATCGGCCAAAAATGGAAGATGTTAAAATGGAGTCAGCCACAAAATTGTATGGACCGATCGATGAATTAGCGGCTTTAAGTATTATGGATTTCCGCCGCTTATCCAAAGACCCTGCCGAAGCTGCTTCAAAAATCATGGGCAAATTAGATCTTTTAGAGGATGAATCATTGATTAAGAAAATGCAAGGTGTTAAGGCCTTGAGATCCAGCCCGCTTTACAAAACTTATGCGGAAATAATGAATCAAGCTATGATGGCAGGCAAATCAATCGAGCAAATAGTTAATGAAAAAAATATTATTACCTTGCCTGAATTTAAGGCCATTATGGAATTAAATCAAAATTTAAAATATTAATATGGCTTTCGGACCATTCATGGTGCCGCAGTTTATTGATGTGGAAAGCAAGATACTCGGCCCAATAACAACACGACAGTTTTTGATCATGATGATCGCGGGCATGATAGATTTTATTGTCTACAAATTATTTTATTTTAATACTTTTGTTATTGTGGCCATTTTGGTTTCCGGCTTGTTTGGTATTTTTGCTTTTTTTAAAATAAATGGCATGCCTTTTCACTTTTTCTTTTTGAAT
>CAIXNZ010000082.1 GCA_903920975.1 Candidatus Falkowiibacteriota bacterium
TTTACTATCGGTGCTACCAATAATCTTTATGTTTTATTATACCGAAACAAAATTCTTAAAACTAAAAGGACGTTTTGTTTATTATTTAAAGCTAGCAACAAAAGTCTTTTTAGTTACGGCTATTATGTTTATTATTGATAAGTTCATTATTGGTAAATTTATAATTAATTTACCAACCTTAATAATCTTAGGCCCAACCGCTGTTCTGTTATACTTGGCTTGTTATAAGTTATTTAATTTCTACGAACAAGAGGATTGGATAGATATTCGTAATTTTGGGTTAGTACTTTTAAGGCGTTTTAACTCTCCAAAATAAAAAATGTCTTTATTAAAACAAAATTTACTATTTCGATTTAGGCGTGGATTAGAAAGGCGATTTATGAATTTTTTTAATCTCAGACCAACAAGTTACCCTTATGTAAGTGGAGATACTTTTAGAGACATTACTGACTTTATATATGAAAAAAACAAGAAATTCGATCCCAAAAAAGTTTCTAACCGAGCAATTATTTTTGTGGATATAAAATTAATTGATGATTATTTTAAAGAAATACACCCCCAAATAAAGGAAAAATATATTCTAATTACACATAATGGCGATAATGAAATAAACGAGGTGATGATAAGTAAATACTTAGACAATAAAATAATTCACTGGTTTGGACAAAATGTTTCAGTTATAAACAATAAGGTCACACCAATTCCCATAGGATTGGAGAATAGATATTTTTGCAATAATGGAATAACGTCGTATCTCGATAAAATTATTGATAAAAAAACAGAAAAAAGGAATCGTATTCTGTTTGGTTTTAGTATCTCAACTAATCCAAAAGAAAGACAGCCAGCTTATGATGTCCTTAGCAAATTAGATTCAGCCGACAAAATAGCTGGCTGGCCCACACCAAAAGAGTACTTTAATAAACTTGCCCAATATAAGTTCGTGGCTTCGCCGCCAGGCAATGGGTTAGACTGTCACCGCACCTGGGAAGCAATGTATCTCGGGGTCATACCAATAGTCAAAAGATCAGTTGCTATTAAATATTTTAAAAACCTAGGATTGCCGTTATTGATAATTGACAACTGGTCCGAAATTGCTAAATTGGATGAAAGCGACTTGAGAAACTTAGCTGAAGAAATTAAAAAAAACAGCAAAACAGAATCACTTTATTTTGATTATTGGAAAAAACAAATTTAAAAAATGTATCAAAAAAATAACCTGGCCAAAATTTTCTTTAAGACTTCTCAAGATGAGAGGTTATCTTCTCGCCTACCTGATTACACCAAAATAACAACTCTAAACTATATGAATAGGGCGATAAATTGCTGTGATAATTGGGATGCCTTCCTCGACATAGGAGCTGGTGATGGACATTATTCAATACCGTTACTTAAAAAATTTAATACCGGGACAGCCGTAGAAATTGATAACAACCAAAGACTTATTGCCCTTAAAAAAGAGTTCGAAAATTTTACTCCAATTATTGGAACAATAAGTGATATAGAGCCAGAGGAAAAATTTGATTTTATATTAATGGCTGATGTTTTTGAACATATACCACTTGAAGAAATAAATAAATTTTGTCTGCAAATATCAAATATGCAAGCTATTAACGGCGTTATTTATATATTAACACCGAACCCAATATTCTGCGGACCGGCCACTAAATCAGAATTATTCCACGGTATAAACAATAATAGACATCATGGCCATCAAAAGCATTACCTCCCTCAAGAAATACTAAATTTATTATCTCCTCTTGGGTATAGTCTTGTATTCTCAGCGTTTGAAGAATCTGGACTTAGACAATTTATAAAAAGAATAATTTTTGGCTTTTCAATGAGAGATAACAAATACAATCAGTCTAAAATCTATAGGTTATTTAGTCCTATTTTTATATACCCTCTTAAGGGATTTCTTTATATACTTGGCCTAATCAGTTATAAAATAGAATTATTAAGATCTAATGATAAATTTGGAATGATGAGTCGGGTTTTGGTATTTAAAAAAATAAAATAAA
>CAIXNZ010000083.1 GCA_903920975.1 Candidatus Falkowiibacteriota bacterium
ACAGTTTTCTTTGAAAAAAACCGCTGAATTATTAGACGAAAGAATCAGTGCCCTTATTTCTCAGGCTCAAGAAACTGCCAAAACGATTTTAACCAAAGACAAGCAGCAATTAGAAAAAATAGTGGTTGAATTGATTAAAAAGGAAACCCTGGAGCGAGAGGAATTTGAGGCCTTGTTCACTGAGCCCAAAAAACAATCAGCTAAAAACCCATAAAATATTTAAAAACCCCCGGCGCCACTGGGGGTTTTTAAAATTGAGGTAAAAGAGCAAATAGGGTATAATTATAATGAGCTAAAAATCAAAAATAAAACCATTTATCAATTATTTGATAAAGAAAGGGGTAAAATATGTACATTTCTTACAAAAATATCTTGAGTAAAGCCTGGCAAATCACTTGGAGGGGCAAAATGCTCTGGCTTTTTGGGATATTTGCTTCCTTTGTTTCTTTGGAGGGCGTTTATGAAATTATTTTGAGCCAAATTAATCAGGCTAAGAGCAAGGAATTATTATATTCCAACATCTTAAACCAGTATTCTAGCCAGACAAATTTTGTACATACAAATATTTATTTTCTCAATTGGCTCCCCAATAATTATTCAGCTTATTTGCTTTTTGTTCTTTTGGGGCTACTGGCGGTAATTTTTATTTGGCTGGCTTATGTCTCTCAAATTTATATAATAAAAAGCTCAGCGCTTATTTATAAAAATAATAAATTAGCCAGCGGCAAGGTTCTCTCTGAAAGTACGAAAAAATTCTGGCCGGTTTTTGGCATTAATATTTTGGCCAAGCTTTTGCTCTATGCAGCCTTTATTGCTTTAAGCTTGCCTATATTTTATTCACTTATTGCACAAAATCAAAACGCTTTAACGGCAGCTAATATTTTTTACTTTCTATCTTTCGCGGTAATCGCCATTATTATCGGTTTTCTCTCTGCTTACGCTACAAATTTCATTGTTTTAAAAAATCTTTCTATTATAGAAGCGATAAAAGATGCTTGGTTTCTTTTTGCTAAAAATATCATTGTCAGTTTAGAAATTGCATTGGTTTTATTTTTACTAAAAATTTTCAGCTTAATAATAATTTTTTCGCTATTTTTCTTGTTTTTAGTGCCTTTGGCAATCACTTTATTTATTTTATTAAGCGCCAATTCGCTGATCGGCTTTGTTATTATCTTGACATTAATAATTTTGATCTTTACTCTGATTTCTCTTTTGATTAATGCGATTTATACGGTTTTTTTCTTATCTACCTGGACTATCGCCTTTATCAAAATGACCGAGGAGACGATTTTTGCAAAAATAGTAGATTTTATTTCTGGCTTACCTGGCATTTTTCGAAAAACCATGGATAAACATAATCTAAAAATAAACAAGGATGAATTACAACTCAAAGCCAGCGCCTTGAGCCAAAAGGTGCAAAAAACATATGAGCAATACAAGCCAGAAATTCAAAGACAGAGCAAAATCGCTGCCCAGCAGATTAAAAAAGCCTATAATGAATTTGAGCCAATTATAAAAAAAGAGATCAGTGAACTTATCGCAGAAAGTAAACAAAAAGCCCCAGCCAAAACAAAAAAAAGAAAATCAACTCATAAAAAATCCATTTAAAATATTATGGCTAATACTGATGATGAAAAAAAGGTTAAAGGTTTAAGTGACCTTTTAGCCGAAAGTAAAAAGAATAAAAGCGCTTCACCAACTATTGCCGAAGAAAAAGTAACTGAAGAATTCACGGAAAAAATGGAAGAAATTAGGACCAAGGAATTGGAAGATATCGCCAAAAAAGAAGCAAACAAGACCGGTTTTCCTTACATTAACTTGGTGACTTTTCCAATTAACAGCGAGTCATTAAATAGCATTTTAAAACCCGTTGCTGCTGAGCAGAAAGTAATTTGTTTTGATAAAACAGACGAGAAGGTTAGAATTGCCTCAACTAATCCTAATAATCCCAAGATACAAGAGATATTAAAACCTCTGGCTGCAGAAACCTATACCGGCAAGGGAGAAATTTATTTAATTTCAGAAAACAGTTTCCAGTCAGCTTTTAAGCTTTATGAAAAATTTCCACCGCCCAGAGAATTTGTGGCTGGCGTGCAGATTACTGGCGACGAATTATCAGCTTTAAAAAAAGAAATTAAAAATTTTGGCATTCTTAATGCCAGATTAAATAGCGAAAAAAGCATTACTCAAATTATTAAAATACTGCTGGCCGGCGCTTTACAATCCGACGCTTCTGATGTTCATATTGAAGCTGAGGAAAATAAAATAACTTTACGATACAGGATTGACGGCGTACTTCATATAGTTTCAACCTTGCCAAAAAAAATCTGGCCACGCCTTGATTCTCGCATTAAAAACATTGCTGGGTTAAAAATAAATGTCAGTGACAAGCCTCAGGATGGCCGCATTACTTTATATATGAAAGAATTGGGCAATCTTGATATCCGTGTTTCGGCTTTACCGACAGCTTATGGCGCAAGCATTGTCATGCGTTTATTAAGTTCTAAAATAACTAGCTTAAAATTTGAAGACTTGGGTTTGCGCGGTAAAGCTTATGATGATTTAAGAAAACAGGTTGAGCGTCCAACTGGCATGATAGTTACAACCGGGCCGACCGGTTCCGGCAAAACAACGACTTTGTATGCCATTTTAAATAAACTTAATGATCCGGAAACAAAAATTATTACTTTGGAAGATCCTATTGAGTATAAGCTGGAAGGCATTTCCCAGAGCCAGATTGACCATTCCAAGGGCTATTCTTTCGCCGATGGCTTGCGTTCAATTTTAAGGCAAGATCCTGATATAATCATGGTCGGCGAATTACGTGACCTGGAAACCTGTGAAGTCGCCATCCAAGCTGCTTTAACTGGCCATGAGGTTGTTTCCACCCTGCATACCAATGACGCGGCTGGCGCCATTCCCCGCTTTTTATCCATGGGCGTTAAATCTTATTTACTGGCACCGTCACTTAACGCCGTTATTGGCCAGCGCTTAGTCAGAAAGATTCATGATAAATGCAAAATAGAAGCTAAATTGGAGCCCGAACAAATGGCAAAAGCCAAGGAAATCTTAAGTAAACTGTCACCAACCTCTGGCTATAATATTGATATTAACAAACTAAAATTTTATCGCGGACAGGGTTGCGACGAATGTAACCATATTGGCTTAAAAGGCCGAGTTGGCATTTATGAAATCTTTACCATGAATGCTGAAATAGAAGCAGAAATTTTAAGCGCCAAAACTTCTGAGTATAAAATGGCAGATCTAGCTTATAATCAGGGCATGATTACTATGGCGCAAGACGGTTTATTAAAAGCTTTGGACGGAATTACTGCCGTTGATGAGGTATTTAGAGTAGCGGAATAGCTTGACAAAATATAAGGTGCATGCTAAGATTTTTTATCAAGGAATAAATAAACAAGGGAGGTTAAAAATGAGAGAAGAAGTTTCTCCGGATTTGCACAAAGCCAGAGTAAAAAAAATTATCAAAAAAGGAGTAGCTAAAATGAAAAACGGGGAAACTGCCGTTTTCCCGATGTCCGAGCTGATCGCAGAAGCCACAAATCATCTGCAAGCAACGGATGAAGCAAAAAAAAGAAGCCCCTAACTAAGGGCTTCTTTCTTTATTCTGTTTAATATCTCCTGATACTTATTCTGAAAATCTATGTACTTATCTTTTTTGTATTTTGACTGTTTCGCCAGCATTTCAATATTTTTAATGATCTTCTGTAGCTGATCAACAACCTCACTTTCTACGGATTCTTTCACCTTATTTAATTCAGACTCCTCGGCTTGACTTAATTCTTTATGTTCTTTAATTTTTAACATCAAATCCTGCATTTTTACTGCCGCATCCGGGTTCAAAACAATAGCGATTTTAGGCAGTTCAATTATGCCTTTTATATCAGTGGCCTGATCTTCAAAATATTTTAAATGACCGAGTTCTCCTTTGCGCAAAAAATCCAGGATGCTCCCGCGTTTAGCGCTGATTACCGAATAATCGGTTGAAGTTGTAACATCAACGCCCAAATACAATGATTGCTCATTATCATTAAGCCGCAGGACAAAATCAATGCCATTTTTTATATCATCGTATTCGCTTGTCGGCAAGACTTCAATGCCTTCGGCTATCCACTCTGATTGATAAATGCCCTCCATTATCACGGCCTCGCCCACAATAGCTGTTTCACCACGCGACACAAATTTATCTTTCAAGTTTTCTATTTCGTCAGAATCAGCCATAATTTCTTTGGTCGGATAAACATCAGAAAAATTTCTGAGTTTTGGTTTTAATTTATTCCATTCCGCCTGGATCTTATCCAAAAAAACAGGATTATTGCTCTCACCCCTTTGTCGGCTTATTCCAGCCAGAATATGTTCTTCAACGTTTTTCATATTGTTTATAAAATAATTTATAATTTATAATATCATTTTTCGAGTGAAAAGTCAATATCTACTAACCCGAAATTCTCTTCCATTTTTTGTTACTTTTATTTTTAGCCAAATAACTTTTTTAAATTTTTTCAAATAATTCTTTATTTTATCGGCCCATTCAATCACCACGACGCTCTTCGGATTGTTCAAATATTCTTCAATGCCTAAATAAAATAATTCCTGCGGTTCATCTAAGCGATAACAATCCACGTGAACTAGATTCTCTATTCTATATTCTTTATTCTCTATAGCATAAACCTTCATTAAAACAAAAGTCGGACTGGTAAGATGTTGTTTAATTTTAAAAGCCTTTCCCAAATCCTGAGTAAAGGTGGTCTTGCCTGCTCCCAAATCACCTTCTAATGCTAAAATTTCCCCACCTTTTAATTTTTTGGCCAATTTTGCGGCAATATTAGCCGTATCTTTTTCTGATTTTGAAATATATTTAATCATAAATTATATTTCTAGGTTTGGTTCCACTTTAATCGTCTTCCAAGTATCAATAAATTTATCAGGGCTACCTTTATATTCAAAATATGCTGCCATCGCCACCATTAAGGCATTATCAGTGGTCATGTTTAATTCTGGTTGGAAAAATTTCACGTCTTTAAACTCCAAATTAATCTTCTCGGCCAACCGTTTCCTTAATTCTTTATTGGCCGCCACTCCGCCGCCCAACAAAATTGATTTAACCTTGTATTCCTTGGCAGCAGCAATTGTTTTTTTAATCAAAACATCAATGCAGGCCTGCTGAAAGGCAGAGCACATTTTTCTAATGTTTTCTTTGTCCTTAAATTGCTCCTGATCCCATTCATTTTTGACAGCTGTTTTCAACCCGGAAAAAGAAAAATCAAAATCCCCTGAGTTTATCATGGGTCTGGGCAGTTTAAAAAATTCTTTATCCGCGTTTACTGCTTTTTCCGAAATTATTGGTCCACCGGGATAACTAAGGCCTAAAATTTTAGCAACTTTATCAAAGGCCTCGCCAACTGCATCATCTCGTGTTTGACCAATTGTCTTAAAATTATTCTCATCCTTCATATAAACCAGCATGGTGTGTCCACCCGAAACAACCAGGCAAATGGCTGGGTATTTTATTTTTACCAAAATGCCAGATTCCCCTTCAATCAAATTGGCCAAAATGTGCGCCTTCATGTGATCAACCGGAATTAAGGACTTTTGCCAAATCAAAGATAATGTCTTGGCTGTTTCAATGCCGACAATCAATGAAGTAATTAAGCCTGGACCATAAACCACGCCGATAGCATCAATATCTTCAACGCCAATTCTTGCTTCACTTAAAGATTGCTCTAAAAGTGGCAACAGATTTTCCAGGTGCTTTCTAGCCGCAATCTCTGGTACTACTCCGCCATATTTTTTAAATATATTGACCTGCGAGGCGACCAAATTGGATAAAACTCTAAACTTATCGCCTTTGACTTCTAGCAAGGCGACCCCGCTTTCATCACATGATGTTTCAATTCCTAAAATTAACATAAATTTTTATTATTATACTTTGATAATACTTGAAAAATCTGTTTTTTTCAAGATTGCGGAAAGCAATATATTAAGGTAAAATTAAATCTGGGGGATAAAAAATATTTTTATGGAAAAATCGTGTACTAAAAGAGATCATTTGGCACAAGATAGAACTCATCTTGCCAATGAAAGAACGCTTTTGGCATACTGGCGAACCGCGCTGGCTTTTTTAGTTTTAGGAGCATTTTTAATTAAATTTTTTCCTTCTATGCCTCTTATAATCATCGCTATAATTTCAATATTATTCGCAATTGTAATGTTAATTTACAGCATGATAAGATATTCCAATTGTAAATGTAAAATAAATAAACGGTAATTAAATTTATGACCCAGAATCCTCAAAGTATAAAACTTTCAATATTTAAATTTTATGAGCAGCATAATTAGCGCATTCATTGGCTTTGCCATAGGCAGGTTTGGAGATAAATATGGAGGACATTTAAATACCCTTCATCATTGGATCTATGGTTTATTAATGATAATAGTTGGAGCTTATTACAGAAACAACTCAATGGGTTTATTATTGCTCTCATTCGGAATAGGATTTTTTATCAGCGACTTGGATGATTTTTTACATTTACGATTTTTTGGAATTGATAAGCCCCACAAATGGAAATTTTGGGATATCAAATAGTTAAATTGTATATATAAATATTCTAAAATAAAAAAGGGCTGTTAAAAAACAAACCCTTTGTGTCAGTGGCATAGACCCACATATCTCCAGGTCTGGAATGAACCTTTAGAGAAACGGCGCTATCAGTTTAAACCACATCGTGGAGCAAGACAAAAGGCCTACTTTGCCATTCCCGTATAATTTTCCAGCAATGGCTTTCAGCATAATATCTTGTTCTCTCCTACTTCGATTTAAACATGCGTTGCGCCAACCCTATCCCCGATGGGAGGGCGCCGACATTCCTTGCTATAGCTCTTTCCACTGACATCTTCATATTACCGCATTTAGTTTAAATGTCAAGCTTGACCAAATTACATTTTTCCTTTATAATTCGCTCATAACCCCAAAAGGTTATTTTATTTTATATAAATTGTTTCCAAGTGCTAATTACCAATTCCTAATTGCTAGTTACCATTCTATGCCGCCATCGTCTAATGGTTAGGACACCGCGCTTTCAATGCGGTAATCGGGGTTCGATTCCCCGTGGCGGTACCAGAAAAAACAGGCATTTTGCCTGTTTTTTGTTATGCACATTTTACCTTGAAAATACGCTTTGTTTTTGATAAAATTAGTCTTATTTAATTAGCCGGTCAACCCAAGCGCTGATCGGCTTTTAATCTTGACAAAATTGCTAAAATCTGCTATAATAGAGTTTCAAGATAATTAAATTAGAATTTTATGAATGTTAAACAAATATTAGTAAATTTATCCAAAATTAGCCAAAATTTAATAGAAAAATCAATTGTCATATTAACAATTTTGGCCTTAGTTTGGCAATTTGCCTTTCCTAGACTTACTTCTTTAGCGGCTTTTACGCCTGATGAAGTGGTAAATCAGACTATACAAGGCCTTATTGAAGAACTTGGTAAGCCCAGGGTTATCACAGTGCCAGTTACGGCCTATAACAGCTTGCCTGGTCAAACTGATAATACACCTTGTATCACGGCTAATGGCTTTGATTTGTGTGACAATAATCAGCAAAATGTCATTGCGGCTAACTTTTTACCTTTTGGCACTAAAGTTAGATTTCCTGATTATGATCCAGATACTATTTATACTGTCCAAGACAGGATGAATGCGCGCTATGCTTATAGAGCTGATATCTGGATGAAAGCAAAAAACGATGCTATCGGCTTTGGCTTTAAAAACCTTAAAATGGAAATTTACGAATAAAAATACAAAAAAAACCGTTCTGTTTAATACACAGGGCGGTTTTTTTGATTCATGATATAATATAGTTAAATGGGGAGGACAAAACACAATATCCTAATTTATCTATTAACCAAAACTTTAAACCATAAAAGTCCCCTATTAATATTCGTTGCAATTCTCATTGCAATTTTTTGTTTGCCCATAACCCTAACCCATGCTGATTTTTTCCCAGCCACTGAAAGTTATTTTACAAAAATCCAAAAACAAGTAGCTTTTTCTTTAAAACCACAGCCGGAAATCATGAAGCTGGTTGTAACCGCTTATTCCAGCACAGTGGCAGAAACAGATAACACGCCTTGTTTAACGGCTATTGACTATGATCTTTGCTCGCATAACGTGGAAAATGTCGTGGCCTGTAATTTTTTACCTTTTGGCACTAAAGTAAGATTTCCCCAATTAGACCCTGATAAAATTTATACCGTAGTTGACCGCATGCATGAAAGATATAATAGTCGTCTGGATATCTGGATGCAATCACACCAAAAGGCAGAGAAATTTGGCAAAAAATATTTAACTGTTGAAATATATAGACAATAAACATGAAACTTTATTATAAAAGTCCCACTTTTCTAAAAGGCATAATTGTTTTTCTGGCAGTATTTTTTTTTACTTTATCACAGATTGTCTCTGTGATTTTTTTAAATAAATCTCTACACGCGGTTTGGATTGATTCAATTTCTGCTCTTATTATTTCATTAATTATTATAGAAATTGCTTTTTATTTATTTGGCAAAAAAGAAAAGCAACTGGACAAGGAGGTGGAACAATTAATTGACGCTTATCAATATATTGGCCAAGTTAATAGAAAAATTGATGCCTTGCTTGATTTAGATATTTCTGACCTTGACCATTCTAAGAATTACTCT
>CAIXNZ010000084.1 GCA_903920975.1 Candidatus Falkowiibacteriota bacterium
ATGGAAAAAAATAAATACAAAAATGGTAGTCATGAAAGGCTTATCGCCTGGCGGATGGCTGATGAGTTAGATTTTTTAGTACAGAGTATTTTAAGGGCGATACCAAGAACAGAATATAAAATTAAAAGCCAAATTGACTCTGCTTCCGATTCTATTGGTTCAAATATTGTCGAAGGATACTATAGTAATTCCACCGCAGAATATATTAGATTTTTAAGATATGCTCGAAGGTCTTGTGGAGAACTACAAGAAAGACTAAGAAGATTAATGCGTAAAAATTATCTTAGAAATACTAAATATGATGAAGTAAATAGTCTGTGCATTAGAACAGGATATATAATTGATAGATTAATTAATTCTTTATGAGAATAGTGGGTAAAAGAGCTACGAGAAATTGAAAATATGGGTATATAGGATAAAAGGGTTGATTCTCTTTTAGTCCTATTAGCCTATTAGCATGTAGCTCTTTTTATCCCATAGCTCTTTTAGCTCTTATTCCATAGCTCTTGTAAATATGTCAATAGAATATTATTATTATATTAGCTAAATATTAATAAAAACATATGAAATCCACAAAACTTCTTTTAGTTCTTTCACTGGCCGTTATTTTATTAACCGCCTGTGATTTAAAGGTCAACATTAATTCCAATGGCAATCTCAACAAGTTGCCCGAAGTTAGTATTAATGCCACAAATAATACAAATACTGAAAAACCAGTAAATATCGTAACAGCGTCAGAGATTGTTTCTACAACAGATGGCGTTATTTCGCAGATAAAAAATGCTACTGACGGCACGGTTCTTATTGCCAATGTTAAAGAACTTTGTGGCCAAGATATGGCGCTTTATGCCAAGCCAAGCACCGAGGTTATTATTTTAACACCTTATAATCCAGGTTCAGATAAACCGCTTAATGAATTAGATGCTTTAGACATTGCTAAAAAGACTTGTATAAAACTTGATGTGTCAAAAGAGCTATCTGATTTTGGCGCTCGAATTTTATCTCCCGATCAAACAAAGCTGGCAATAGCCTTGGAAACAAATGAAGCCAAGGAGCTAAAGTTAATTGATTTGATAAATGATAGCGCTAAAGTTTTAGTTACTTTGCCCGAAGATGAAACTTTAAATGGCGGTTATGGCGCACTAAGCAATAATTTTGGCATCAAGTGGATAGATGACAAGACTCTTCAATACACGGTTTTTAAAGATACGGTTAAAAATTATGACAAGGAGGCACCCAGTAAGGTTGAAGATGTTTTGCAGGTGAGAGTGTTGAAAATATAATAGAAATTATTTTTAAATAAAAAATTTGGAAAGTAAAAAACTGCTGAATTTCTTCAGCAGTTTTTGAATTAGTTTTAGGTTGGCGTTTTTTTTCTTTTCTTTGCCACCAAAAATAGAAAGATTGTAAAAAGAACCATACCTGCAAAAACACCCGCAGTAATATTTACCTTAAGTTGCAGGAATAATAATGGCGCTATAAATGAACCAAGTCCATAACCCGCTTGCATCGAAGTAACAATCCAACCATTGCCTTGAGCCAACATGGAAGTGGGCAGGGGGTTTAAAACCATCAACTCAATGGTGGAGATAAAAATTCCCAAGCCTAGGCCAAAAATAAAGTAGAAAACAAAAGCAGTGATATTTATCCAGTTGGAAAAGGTAGCCAAGCAGATTAGTGAAAGAGCGATAAGTGCGCCGCTGGCCAAAACCGCTGTTTCTGTTTTTCGGAATAATCGACTGCCAATGCCCAAGACATTGGCTAAAATCATGGCCAAAGAGATTACTGATAAAATCAGGCCGTTAAACATAGCTGATTTAGTCAATGTTTCCTGCACTTCCAGAGTAATCAATAGATTAGTTCCTTGAGTAGCAATAGAAACAACAAAGTCCAGCAACATGCCCCAAAAGAGTATTTTGGTAAGCAATTTGGCCTTGAAGCCAAATGTTGTGCACTGGACGAGTTCAGATTGGTCAGCAAGGCGCAAAACCGGCTGCATTTTTTTCAGCCACTGGTAGGCAATAAAGCCGATTATGGCTAAAACCGTGCCCACAAAAAAGAAATAGCGCCAATACTGCGGCTGAGAAAATAAACCGCCGACAATCGGGCCGACTAATACTCCCAGTGCCAGCCCAGTAATAACAATCTCGATTGTCCGGCGCGGTTCTTCCCAATACTTAAGTATAATCGCAAATTCACAGGCAAACATACCAGCAGCACCAGTGCCTTTGATTATACGGCAGGCAATCAACATGTATTCGTTAATAGCCAAACCGCATAAAGCAGAAGAAATAGCAAAGGTAAAAATACTCCAGGTAATTACTTTTTCCGGGTTATTTAGTCTGTCTGCCAGGTAGCCCAGGGGAACTAAAAATAGAGAAAAGGGAATCAGATAGGCTAGTAAAATCCAACCAGCGATCTCCGGGGGAATTTGAAAAACGTTTTGCAGGGTTGGCACCATAACAGTTACTCCCGTGGTATCAATTGCCGCCAGTAATTCCATAATTAATAAACCTGCCAGCACAATAGCTTTGTTTTTATTCATCTCTTCCTCCTTAGTTTTAAAGATCTTTCATTTGTTATCAAGAATGTATTAGATTATCAAATTTTGTCCCAACTGTCAATGCCGTATTTGATTTAAATTTGGGGCGGTTGGACTTTTCGCCCCTTGCCAACATCAAAACTTTATGTTATAATTTCCTAAGTCTAAATTAAAATAATAACCATGGACAAAGCCAATTACAATATTGAATACGCCCATATTTATTCTGATGAAGTTTTTAATCAGGAGCACGTTGAAAGCCTGAAAGTTTTGGAATTAATTTTAAGAATTTTGAAAAATGACAATAAGACATATAGTTTGCATTTATTAATTGATGAATATCATCCGGAAGATAAAACCCTAAATATTGATGATTTTTTGGAAAAATTAAAATATCGCGGCTATTCTCCTGACTATATGCACCTGGAATCAGAATTACACAAAGATTTGAATTTATTTTTAGATAGTTTGACCAATGAAAAGCATGTGCAAGATTATCATCGCTATTATGAAAAGCATGGCAAATCACCCTGTTCTTATTTAATCGCCAGTTGGTATCTAAAGCGCTTGGGAGTTTTGCCAATGGATAATGTGAAAAAAATGACTACTGAAGATAAACCATTTGCCGCCAATAAAATAATTAATATTTTGGATAAAAAATATAAGGATAATGAAGATCGGGCTTTGCAATTGATTAAAGACAGTAAATTCTCTTCCTATATAGATAATATTTTTTACTACTACTACTAAAAAAAAGAAAAACCCTCCCGCGCCGCGGAAGGGTTTTTTGTTTTAATCGATTGGTCCGGGAATCAGGATCTCAAAGACTTTGGGATCATGACTGCGCCGGTAAAGATGTATGGCCCGCAGATATATTTCATCTGAGGAATCCATATTACTGGGTTTAGCAATGGGCGGCGGCTCATCATCAAATGAGCCGATACGCACTGGCCCCAGATTTGCCGTGGCCTCAATCACTTTCACAATACTGCTTAACTTTGGCGGTTGATATTTGCCTTCTTTCCAGAGTTTGTGAAGCAGGGTATTGGGCTGGATAAAGGCACAGGAAAGTGAAACTTCATCCACACCTCTTTCAAAGCAGTATTCAATGGTTTCTACGGCATCTTGGATCGCCTCTTCTTCGTTTAGGCAATGAGCCTTGAGAAAGACATAGGCGAAGACTTCCACGCCGCTGGCTTTGCATAACGTAACAGCTTTTTCAAACTGTTTTATGCTCATGCCCTTGTTCAGGCATTTGTTGCGCACATCGTCATTGGCGCTTTCCAGACCAAAGGCGATTTCCAGTTTTTTATTGCCAATCGCTCTCAGGTACTGCTCCAGTTTTTGCGACGTGGCAAATTCGGCCCGGCTTTCCACTAGAATTTTTTGCAAAGTGGCATGATTTTTGACAAAGTCCAGTATGGTCAGCTGGGTTTTGGGAGGTATTTCTTTGTCGCTCAGAAAACTACCTCCGTTATAGATGACCAGCTGCTCGGGATTTTGCCCTTTAACCAGGGAATAGGCATAGTGGAAAAACCACTTGAACATGAAATGAGGATACAGATGTCCGCCCAGGGTGTACTTTTGTGTGGACTGGTTAAAGGCGCACATTGTGCAGCCGCCAGTTTTTTTGTACCATTCACAGCCCGCACCTGGGAGCTCCAATACCCATCTTTTGACCAACTTCTTTTGTAAAGGATCATAAATCTCGTCAACAAATGAAAAGTCCATTTTATCCCTCCTTGTCCAGAACCCTTGTGGTTCTGGGCTGTTTGAATTTATTTTTCTATTTATTAATTATTAATAGTATAGGAAAGTGAGGAAAAAGTCAAGATGGGCGGTAAAATAATAGCACCCTTGACAACCACTCCTTTTCTTGCTAAGATTACTTAGATAATTTGAAATAAAGTGGCAATTGGTCCTTTAACAATAACGAGATAAAAATAAGGAGGAACGAAATGAATCAGAAAAGAATCAAGGTGGTGCGCCGTCAGGCCACGCTGGATGATGTGGATGCAATTTTTCAACTGGACCAAGAGGTCTGGACTGAATTTCCGGGTACACGAGAAATGTTCGCCTCAAGGATTGAAACATTTCCTGAAGGAAATTTTGTTTCTGTCGTTGAAAATAAAGTAGTTGGGTATTTGTGTGAACAGTTCATTAACTTTGATCTTGATCACCCAAAACCTTTCACCTGGCTTGAAATTACTGACAACGGGATGCTGAAAAAAAGTCATAATCCAAAAGGAAATTATGTATATGGAGTTTCCATGATGGTCTCGAATAAATTCCAGGGATTTGGAATCGGTACTCAGCTCATTCTTTGTGGCTGGGGATTGATGATTTCAAATAATAAATGGGGTACTTTTATCGGAAGCAGAATACCCGATTTTCAAAAATCAGGTATGTCCATCGATAAATATATTTCTCAGGTGAGGGAAGATAGCCTATCCATTGATTCTGAGCTCAGACTTTATCAAAAAGATGGGTGCAAAACTATTATGGTACTACCAAATTACATCTCAGACCCAGAAAGTGGAAATTATGGAGTTCTTGTTTATCGATATAATCCCTTCCATAATTGGCCCTTCAAAAAAATGATTGCATATGCATTGAGAAATATTGGGCCAAAATTTATAAGATCAAGTTTTTAATTTTACGAGGAAGGCGAAAGCCTTCCTCTTTAAATTTAGTAAAAAAAATAAAAATACTATATAATGGTATCATGATAGACATCGAGGCAGTACTCATAATATTAATACTTAGCTCAATTTTATTGCTTGGTGCTTTTGTATTTTCTAAAAATAAAAAATCTTTTACAAATAGGAACTTTTTTTATTTGACAATATCAATATCGGCCTGGGCTCTATTCAATTTTTTAGAAAATGTAAATTTAGGATTTGAATCTAGAAAATTATTTTTAATACTAGATTTTGCCTCTGCATGTGTGATGAGCTACTTTTGGCTTATATATTGTGCAAATTTCTTAATTGAATCAATCAATTTAAAAACAAGAAGAATTTTGATTTTGCCACCTTTAATTTTTTTCTTATTATCGTTTGCGGAGGGGATAATTATTAATAATATAAATATTAAAGAGGGCGCAATTTTTTTCGATCTTGGCCCACTCTTTATTATTTATGGGATATTTATATTCACATATTTTGCAGGAGGTATTTATTTTTTAATAAGTAAATATAGAAGATTTCAGGGACTTTATAAATTACAAACTATATATGTTTTACTTGGATTTCTTCTGGCCGCTCCAATAACTTTTGCCATAAATGTATTATTTTCACAAATTGCAACAGTAAGCATTTCAAGAGTAGGTATTTACGCAATATTTTTTATAGTACTTTCGGATACTTATGCTATCCTAAAATATCGTTTAATGGATGTTCGTGTAATCATTAGACGATCAGCAGTATTCACGGTAATAGTCCTTATAATAACCGCATTGTATGCTATCGTTGCTTACTTAGTAAGTGGTATATTCACAAATTTGTTTGGCATATCCTCCGTCATTCTAAACGGCGTAGTTATGGCCGTTTTGGTTGCCATTGGCTTTGAACCTTTAAAAACATGGTTGTCATTAGTAACAGATAAATATCTTTTTAAAGCCGAATATAATCCCCAGGAAGTGTTGGCTGAATTTTCTGAAACATTAACTTCAACTTTGGATTTAAAGACCATAACAAGTTATTTAACAGATAGACTGGGCGAGATATTTAAGGCGAAATTTGTTTCCTTATTTTTATTAGACGAAGAAGAAAAACAATATTATAAAGTGCTTGATTATGGCAAGGTCACGGCCGAAATGCCTAAAATTGATAAAAAGTTATTTGATAAGATTTTCAAATATTTGCAGAGCATTAATAAAGACAGAGATATTAGTGTCAAGGAAGAGCTTAAGAAAATCAATGAAACTTTACAAAACACAACCCTGAAATTATTGACTGATACCTTGGATAAATTTGAAGTCAATCTGATTGTTCCGCTTTATCAGAGAGACAAATTGATGGGCATATTATTTTTAGGCGATAAAAAATCAGGCGATGTTTATTCATTGCAGGATTTGAGGATTTTAGATATTATTTCCAGCCAATCAGCCGTGGCCATGCAAAATGCCCAGCTCTTTGAAGAGCAAAAGCATTCTGCCGAGCATTTGAAAAAAGAAGTTGACAAAGCCACTAAAGAATTGCAAATCGCCAATATCCAGCTAAAAAAGCTGGACCGCGCCAAGTCAGAATTTATTTCCATTGCCTCTCACCAATTGCGCACACCACTGACAGCCATCAAGGGTTATATTTCCATGATGCAACAAGGCGATTTTGGCAAATTTCCTGAAAAATTTACCCAACCAATGGATCGCGTTTTTAAAAGCACAGACAGAATCATTCACCTGGTTGAGGACTTGTTAAATATCTCCAGATTGGAAAGCGGCAGGATGCAGTATGATTTTGAAAAAGTGGATTTGGCTGATTTGGTGCAGGAGGTTTACGACGAATTGGAACAATATGGCAAAAAAAGAGGTTTGGACTTTACTTATCAAAGGCCAAAAGAAAAATTGCCCCTAATTGAGATAGACAGGAATAAAATCAGGGAAACAATCATGAATTTAATGGATAATGCGGTGAAATATACGGAAAAAGGTTTTGTCAGAGTTAGTTTGGAAAAATTAGATGGCACGGTGCGTTTCAAAGTTTCTGATTCAGGACGAGGTATCGCTCCAGACGAAATGCCCATGCTTTTCCAGAAATTTTCCCGCGCCAGCGGCGTTCAGCTGGTTCATGTGGAAGGCACTGGCTTGGGTCTTTATATTGCCAAAGAAATTTTAAAAAAGCATAAAGGAAAAATTTGGGCTGAAAGCGAGGGCAAGGGCAAGGGTAGCAGCTTTATCATTGATTTCAAAATTAATAATAAATTGAAGAAATAAAAAAAGTGATTCCATACGGAGTCACTTTTTCATTCGAGCATTGACTTAAATAAATATTTCAGCTATAATTTTTTTATCTTTGCCGATATTTGAGCCGGGGCCAGATGCAAGTTTATGTAAGAGCTGTATAAAGTATGTTTTTTGGTTGATATACAAGCATGGATAAAATCATATTTGCACACAGACTTACATCTGGCCGGGGTGGCGGAATTGGTAGACGCACTACCTTGAGGTGGTAGCGGTCGCAAGGCCGTAGGAGTTCGAGTCTCCTCTCCGGCATTGAGGTTTCCGCCAGAGGCGGATCCCGCTCTGCGGGACAAATCCTGTCTCCGGCAATTAGGGCGCTTAGCTCCCCTCAGTTCGGCAGGCTCACTGTAAACTTTAGCCATGCCATGAGTTTATCGAATGGTCGGGACAGGCAGTTTAGTGAGTGAGTAATTTACGGACGATAACCAGCTTCGCTAAGCGCCGTCCTTAATTGTAAATTGATAATTGCTAATTGAGAATTGTTTAGGGCGCTTAGCTCCCCTCGACTTGCTCGGGGCAGAGCAGTTTAGCGGGTGAGTATTTACAGACGATAACCAGCTTCGCTAAGCGCCGTCCTTAATTGTAAATTGATAATTGCTAATTGAGAATTGTTTAGGGCGCTTAGCTCAGCTGGTTAGAGCGACTCGTTTACACCGAGTAGGTCGAGGGTTCGACTCCTTCAGCGCCCACCAAAAATATTAAAATTAAAAATAGCCCCGCGACACGGAGCTATTTTTTTATTTAAGGATTATTCTTCAATACTTATACACTGCACTGGGCAAGTATCAACTGCTTGCTTGATTTTGTCAGCATAGGTGCTGTAATCAGCCATATTTTGCACTTCACTTTTACCGTCAATTACTTTGAAAACTTCTGGGCAAATGCCTTCACAAGTGCCGCAGCCAATGCAGATTTCTTTATTGACGATTGGTTTCATCTTATTTTGGTTATTTATTAGAATACAGAATCAAGATTAATAAGCTTAATCCTTAATTCTGATTATTATTATGCCCCAATTATAACATAAAACCTAGGTATCTCAAGCTTTATTGGCAAGCATTGAATTTTTTGATATGATGTTAATAGTTAAAGAATTATAGGGCATTTTTATGTTTGTCACAATTTTTGGCGTTATAATTTTTATATTCGGAGTGCTTTTTATTCTTTTTACCGAATGGTTTGTCCAGAATTTCGGCAGAATTGAATGGGCCGAACAGCATCTGGGCGCTGAGGGAGGGACAAGAATTTTTTATAAACTTTTAGGTTTAATATTAATATTTTTTGGCATGCTGATGATACTGGGTTTGTTTGGAGGATTAGTAATGTGGATTTTTAGTCCATTAATGCCAAAGCAATAATATAAATAATATGGCTATTTCGGGAGGCGCACAATTTTTAAACCCCAAAGAAATAATTGAGAAAATTGGCTTAATTGAGGGGATGAAAGTCGCGGATTTTGGCTGTGGCAATCTAGGTTATTTTATTATTCCAGCAGCTAAGGTTATTGGCAAAACAGGCACGGCTTATGCAGTTGATATATTAAAAACAACCCTGGAATCTGTGAGAAGTCGGGCAAAATTGGATGGTTTGACAAATTTAGAGACTGTTTGGGCAAATTTAGAAGATTCGGCTTCTATAAAAATTCCCATAGGCAGTTTGGATGCTGTTTTTTTAAAGAATGTATTATTTCAAAATAAAAAGCAAAAAGAAATAATTACCGGAACGGTTAAATTTTTAAAGCCAGGCGGAAAATTGTTGATTGTTGATTGGAAAAAAATCGGTATTCCTTTTGGTCCGCCAGTAGAGATTCGGGTTGATAAGGAAAGCATTAAGGCTATTGCCAATGTCTTAAATCTAAAATTGCTTGAAGAAACTGAATTTGGTGATTATTTTTGGGGGTTAATTTACGAAAAATAACTATCCAAAGCTCTGTAAGAATTAAGCGAGGTAAGTAAATTAAGAAGCTTAATAAGCTTACTTTACTTAATCCTTAATTCTATGTTCTATATTCTAAGTCCTATATTCTTAATTCTTAATTTAAGTTACTATGGTATTTTTAGGAATTGATTGGGGGAAGATATTTTCAGTGCCTTTTTGGCTAAACGTTAATCCGGGTGAACTTTCTGACCAATTTGAAAAATTCTTTTTTGCTGTTTTGATTGTCAATTATGGTTTTTATTTTGTCAGTAAAATTTGGCAGAAAAAATTAGTTGCCAGCCGGGATTTTATTAAAGCCAGATTTTGTCAGAAAACCGCAAATTTTTGCCTGACCATGGCAGTGTCATTTACTTTTATTTTCTTTTTTCGCTATGAAGCCATTCCTTTTTTGGGCGGCAGGTTCTGGGTTTTGTTTTGGGTAATTGGCGCTTTGGCCTGGTTTATATATTTAGTGCGTTATTATCTGGTGCATGTTACCAGCCAACTGAAAGAACTGGATAAAAAGCAGAAATTTAACAAGTATTTAGTGAAAGTGAAAAAATAAATTTTTGATGGATACTAAAATTAAAATAGGAAAATTCGGCCAGGATCTCTCGGCCGAATTTTTGCAAAAAAGAGGCTATAAAATCATCTGCGAGAATTTTTATACCCGTTTGGGCGAATTAGATTTAATTGCCGAGCAAGATAAGCAAATTATTTTTATAGAAGTAAAAACCCGGCTGGGCCATAATTTTGGCTTTCCCGAAGAGGCCTTGAATATGGACAAGGCCAAAAAAATGAAAGAGGCGGCTCTCGAGTATTTGACTAAAAATAACATAAACTCTGATAATTACAGATTTGACTTAGTGGCTGTGGAAATTAATAAAAAAGAAAAGAAGGCGCAAATTAGACATTATAAAAATGTAATTTAAAAACCCCCGTTCCTTGCGGTTCGGGGGCTTTGATTTATTCAGGCTTTTTTTCCGCTGGAGTTTCCGGCGCTTTCAAGCCCATTTTTGTGAGATTGTTTGAGAGCTTGGCCAGGTTGTTAGCAGTGTTTTTTTCATTAATAACTTTGCTGACTCTGGTAAAGCCAAACGCTACTGCGACCCATTTCGTAAGTTCAATTAGGTCGCTCAAAGAATTGGGAAGAGTGGTGAAGCTACCACTGTCGATTATGGTGAAAAAAAGAAGTATAACAGTGGTCAAGATGAAAACCGTCACATACCATTCTCCCTGTATAATGGACAATGGCGGCATTTCATCCTTGGCAGAGGCGGTTAAGCGATTGTATTCATGTAAGCCTGCGAAAATGACAATGGCCCATTTGTAGAAGGTAGATAACAGGCTAAGTGCGGGAAAGTCCTTGCGGTTAATGACTGCGATGCCAAATGAAATCAGAACGATGAGCGTGAAAAAGCTCATCACCAGCTTGAACCAGTTAATCCTTTTATAGTATCCCTTGATTTTCTCCCAGGTCCACATTTTTCTCCTCCTTTGATTTTTTTACTTGTATAATTTTCAAAAAACCCTATTAATACATTAACTTAGCAAAAAAGATGGATTTAGTCAAGGGATTTGACAAAGCCGTATTTATTGGCTAAAATGGTATTAGCTAGTTTAATGTATTTTAAACTAGTTTATTTTTTAGAAAAATGCGAATTATTTGAAGATATTATCATAATAATGCGAATGGTAAAATTTAGTAAGGTTTAAAAATTCGCGTATTAGCATTAATAATTATTAGCATTAAAAATTATGGATTTAGATTTAAAAGCCATGCAGCAGGCCATTAAGCAGATTGCCGCAGAAAAGGGTTTATCCGAAAAATCAATTAATGAAACCTTAAATTATGCCTTAGCCGCTGCTTATAGAAAAGATTTTGGTCAGAAAAACCAGAATATAATTTTTGAATTTGACCCTGACACTGGCGAAGCCAAAGTTTATGATAAAAAAATTGTGGTTGATTTTTTACCCGAGATTATCGCTGAAATTGATGTGAATGGACGCGATAAAAAGTTTGTTAAATCAGCCAAGGGTGAAATTTTAACTGAAGCGGAAGAGGCGAGAGACGAGAAAGAAGGCGGTGACGGCAGAAGAGAAAGAAGAATTGAAATTGAAGAAGAGGAAAAAGAGGGCGAAACAGAAGAGGGTGTTATAAAATTTAATCCCAAAAATGAGATCTTACTTGATGATGCCAAGAAAACTAAAAAGAAAGCCAAAGTCGGCGATGAAATAATTATGCCCCTGGAAATACCTGAAAATTTCGGACGCATGGCGGCGCAAACCGCTAAGCAGGTAATTATTCAGAAAATCCGTGAAGCCGAACGGGAATCGCTTTTTGGCGAGTTCAAGGAAAAGGAACACAGCCTGATCAATGGAATTATACAACGCCGAGAAATGCGCGGTATTTTAGTGGACTTAGGCAAGATCACTGCCTTGTTGCCATTTGAAGAACAGGCCAGAAATGAAAGATACAATCCAGGTGAACGCCTGAAGTTTTATATCATTTCCGTGAATATGTCGGTGCGCGGTCCAGAAGTTATTATTTCACGTTCGACTCCGGAAATATTGCGTGAATTATTCAGAGCGGAAATTCCCGAGATTACCAACAATGCCGTAGAAATTATGGCCATTGCCAGAGAAGCCGGCAGCCGCACCAAAGTTGCAGTCAAAAGCAACCAGGATAATATTGACCCGATCGGTTCTTGCGTTGGACAACGCGGCGCTAGGATTCAAACTATAATCAATGAATTGGGCGGTGAAAAGGTGGATATTATTTTATGGGACGAGAATGCCAGTAAATTCATCACTAATTCCTTATCGCCAGCCAGAGTTATCTCGATTGAACTTGATGACAAAAGCAAGGTGGCGACCGTGACTGTCAAAGAAGATCAGTTATCATTAGCCATTGGCAAGGAAGGGCAAAACGTGCGTTTAGCCGCCAAATTAACCGGCTGGAAAATTAATATTATGAAAGAAACAGGCACTGGTGAAAAAGAAGAGGTGAAATTGGAGGAAAAAGAGGCGATTGAAGCGCCTGCGATTGAATCAAAAGAAAAAGAAGTTGTTAAAGAAGAATCCACCTCCGCTAAAGCTACGGTGGATAAAGAAAAGTCAAAAAAGGAAAAGAAAGTGAAAAAAGAAAAGAAAGAGAAGAAGCCGAAAAAAGAAAAGAAGTCAAAAGAGGAGA
>CAIXNZ010000085.1 GCA_903920975.1 Candidatus Falkowiibacteriota bacterium
AATATTTTCCTTCTCTCCATCGACCGAAATCACCACTAATTCCAATGCTTTATTTGTTTGTTCTGTTATAAAACCCATGTTTAATTTAAAATCGGGATTATCTCGATTACCTTGCATCTTCATATTTCGATAGACAATATCCTCAATTTGCTGAGCCTCTTGACCTATAAGATAAGATTTTAATGCCACCTCATGTCCATTAGGCGTCTTAACGATTTTTGTTTCTCTCTCCATAAAATTTATTGTTAATTTTTAATTTATGAACAAAATTTTTAATCTTTTCAGAAAGTGGTGGTTTTGGCTGATCGTCATCGTTATTGTATCCGCGATTATTGGCTCAAATCCTAATCAATCAAATCAGCCAGCAACTCAACAGCTAATAATTCAAAATTTAAATCAATCTCAACCTTTTCCTGCACAACCAATCGTTCCCGACCCTATAATTCCGCCATCAATTCCAGCTCAAATTACTGATAAAGATTCTTCACCCCCTGCTCCTATTCCGGTAAAAATTCCTCAACCTATTCCTGTACCCGCTCCAACGATTAATGTCGCCCCTGCTAATCAAGATTCAAGCCAGCCGGCAGTTAAGAAAAGCAGTACCGGCATTTGCCATTCTATCGGGACCACGTATTATGACAGAACATTAATTTTCACTCCGTATAATTCTTTATCTGATTGTTTAGCAAGCGGCGGCAGATTGCCGAAAAAATAATTATTAAATTTAAAACATATGGGTAAAAAATTGGGTTTTTCTTTCTCTTGGAAAAGAGCGTTTGGCATATCAGCAGTAAAGGGTAAAATTTCTAATGCCATCCATATTCCCTTAACAAAGCAAGGCAGACAAAGGAAAATTGGACGATTCTTTGGATTTTAGATTTAAGCCCCGCCCACTCGAGCGGGGCTTTTGTATTTAAGCTGTGTAATCCTCAACTTGGTTTGTCAATTGAACCTCAATCATCTGCGCATCGTAAATGCTGTAAAATGCTTTAAATTTTAGCGTGGCGATTATGAAATCTTTGTTGTCCATTTTTCTCGCGACTTCGCTAAATTTGACTCTGGCCAAATCAATTTGCAAAGACGGATGAGAGGCGTTGCCTAAATCAACATCATCGTTAGTCAAACTAATTCTCATTGCTTTGGCTGTGCCGTCAAGCATGGCCGTCTTATAAGTTTCTTCTTCGCAAATAATCTCGATTGAACCCTCGATTTTCATTTCTTTGTTATTGATGTCAATCGGCTCGCCTGCGTTCGCGACATCATCGTCTTCAAGATTCTGGTCAATTTTAATGTTGCATTTTTTAAAATCAATAGCTGACGCGGCACCTAATTCAGCAAGTGAATCGGCGAATTTAAACGTGGTATGCCTTGGCAAAAAGTCATGCTCGGCGGCCAATGACGGAGTTAACCCGGGATAATCAACGACCACGCCTGCCTTAGACCTGACGCCCATTTTGAAAGTAGCCGGCTTGCCTTTTTCAAAATTCAATTCCAGCGATTCGCCCATGGCCAGCGGATACTTGTAATCCTGCGTTGACGGGTCATCCAGTAACAATGTCAAAGACGGATGCTGTGCCGATTGTAAAACCGTAAATACGTGCTTCCAAACCGTTGTCTCGTCCTGCGCTTCATCGGGATCATCGGCTCCCAAAAGATTCAGAAGCAAAAGCCCGATTGACTTGTCGCCAATGTATCCCTCCATGTCGCCTTTGGCTGACTTCTTGACGATTTTAGCGTCGGCGCTGTCTTCAATCACGCCTACCGCTGATTCATCAACGACCTGCTCAATAACGTCGTCAATTGATTTAGATAAGAGTGACAGCCAGTATTGAGCGTCTGTTTCCGCCGTCCCTCTTGAGCCCTCCAAGGAAATTCCGAGTAAGGCCTGACGTCCTAAAATTCTTCCCATAGATTTATAAATTATTTTTTAGTAATTTGTTTAGCTTTGATTAACGCTTCTTCCCTGTTTTTCGCTTTGACTGAAACGCCAAGCGACGGAAAGAAATATCGCTCCTCGACCTGCGGAGTTTTGATTTCCGCGTCTTCGTTTCTGATGGACTTATCATCGAAGTCCTTGACTGCTTTTCTTCTTGTCATATTGATTGAATTAATTTTTAAATTATCGACACGACTTTTTCTGCTTGAATGGTCATCTCTAAAACCCTCATCGTCATTTCCCGCTTTTCCCAAACTTTGACGCCTTTGACAAAAACCTTGTCCGCAGTCCCCTCGAGCGTGTAATCCTGCTCAAATATTTCCATGATTGAATCGGTCAATTCATCCAAGACATCCTCGCCGCCTTCCGCTCCGCGAAATTCATCCTTGATTTCCTGCCTGATTTTAATCTTGAAAATATAAACCCTGTTGTTCTTCATTTCGGTAATCCAGTCGCTTGAAAATTCGGCGCCTACAACGCACACTGACGGAAATCCGCCCAAGTCGCCTTTTTCATAGCCGTAAACATTATCAATGCCATCAGCTTCTTCAAGCTTCTCAATTATCTTTGCTTTAATTGTTTGATAATTTCCCATGGTTATTTACCCACTAAAATATTAATTGCTTTATCTATGACCTTTTGGAATATTTGCTCAACTTTGTCTTTGACTTTTTCAACTGTTCGCTCCACGAACGGATTGGCCTTGGTGCCGGGATGATTTACTTTTCTCGTGAATATCAATTTGCCGTCTTTTTTAAACGCCAGTACTTTGCCATTTTTAGGTTCAATTACATGCGGTTTAGTGCCAAACTCTACATAGGGTGCGTATTGAGCATTAGGGTAAATGCTTGCGCTTGTAGGATATAAATCCAGTTGGACGCTTCCTCTTAAATTACTGGTCTTAGACGGCGCTTCTTTAACTTCGGTTGCCAGTATTTCACCAGCCGCGTCCTTAACCGCCACTTGTATATCCTTGGCCAGTTCAGCAGGCGCTTTTTCAAACCCAGCCCTCAATTCGTCCAGCCCCTCTATTTTTATTGAAAATGCCATACATAATTAGCTGTTTAATTCCTCTATAATCGCCTCAATCCTGTCTAAAGAACCTACTCCGTAATCAAACCTTTGAATTCCCTTAACCGTGTAGACCTTGCCGTTATAAGTAATCCTGTCGGTTTCTTTTAAATCGGCGCTTAATTCCGCTATCAGTTTGCTTGACTTGCTCGGATTGCCGTCTGAGATCATTACATCCTCGGCCGATATCGGGACCAAAGCGCCTTTTATTTCGCCGTGGCTGACATAGGTTTCCTTTTCGTAATAAATATCGTCTTCGTCCATCAGACGCTCAACAGTAAATTTTTTGTTAAATAGAAATTTCATAAACTGACCTTTTCATATTTATCTAAAATCGCCTTAATATCCTCGCTGACAAAATCGCCCCAGTTAATATTGGCTCCGCCCGCTCCCTCGCCTGTAACGCCTTCGGATTTTCTTTTATTGAAACTCTTGGCTATTAATTTATTGGCCGCCAATTCAATATCATGCGGTATAGTTTCGTAGCCGGCCGTATAACTCACCCTGATGTTCTGCTTGCCCCCTCGAACTCCGCCCTCAAAAGTGATGATCCCCGCCTTGGCGTCATAGGAATAATCATCCGCGTCGTATTCGTGCCAATCCGGAGTGCTAAAGGTTCCGCTGTTGTATTCAACCTTGGATAACTCCGTAATCGGATAATTCTTCAGATAAATATTTTCCACAATGTCATCGCCGTCAAAATATTCGGCCGTATCGCTTCCCTCGGCCACTTCGTAAACAGTGGATATGAATCTGCGGCCGCAAAAGTTCTCGATAAAATCGGATATCGAATTTATCAAGTCGTTAAAAAGCTCGTCGGAATCAGTGTCGTCTATTCCCAAAAAGCTTTTAATCTTGCTTAAATTTGTCAGCGAGTATTCTTCTTTTGCCATTTTTTTATAAAATAATTTTTATCAAATTTTATTAATTTGGGCTCCTTGGCCATGTCCTGGTAAAAGTTAATCGATTCGTAAGCCCCCGCCTTGTCGTATTTTTCGTATCTTTTCTGCTTGGTTTTTATGTCCTCGGGATTCAGGTAGCCGTAATGCTTGAACAGATAATTGCATATCCTTCTTTCCTTGTAGGCGTAAATCGGGACGGATCCGCAATGTATCGGCTTTTTGTAAAACTGCTGGCTCTTATCTTTTAAATATTTGAACAATCTGGCGTTTTTCTGAAATCCGTACATGCCGTCTATTCGGCAGGTCTTGTCGTCCTGCCACAAGTGAGCGATGAGAAAATCCCAGCAAATGCCTCTGTTCAATAGTTCGTAAATCTTTTCCCTTTTAAAGTCCTTGTCAAATATTTCGTCTGCGTCGGGTACCAGTATGCCAAGCGGATTTTTAGATATGGCGTAATCAATCGCCCTTTCCCTTAATCTATTCTCGGCTTTGCCAAAAAGGTGAAAGTCGTGGTTATAAATCGTTATCGAATATCTTTTTTTCAAGTCCTTCAGTATCATCGGTGTCTTATCGGTACATCCGTCGCAAACCGCGACAAGTTCATCAATAAGTTTTCTTTTGAATAAATCGGCCACAACCATTTCCAAGTATCTGCCTTCTTCGTTTCCGCAAACCATCGCTCCGATTATTCTTTTTTTGTCATCCCACTTTTGGTGATAATATTTTTCGCCTTCCTTGAAATACTTGTCGTAATAAGGCCCGCGAACTGACCTTTTGCCCTTGTGCTCGGCCTTAGCCCCTGAAATTGCGATTTTATAGCCCCTGTGGCGCGCGTTCTCGCATAAGTCCCTGTCTTCCCACGTAAACACGTAATTCTCGTCAAAACCGCCCAGTTTCTCGAATATCTCGCGCCTGACGCACATCACCGCTCCATTAATGCCCCAACTCAACTCACTGCATTTAGCGCCGACCATGGCTACAAGCGGGTCTGAAAACGGCTTTAGCAAATCCTCAATGAAGTTGTCGCCAATCTTTACATCGTCGTTCAAAAACAATATGAATTCTCCCTTGCCTTTATAAAGTTTGGCTCCGTCATTGCAGGCCTTGGCAAAACCGCCTTCGGACCCGAAAGTACGCTCTACGATTTCGAGCGAGGAGACCTTTTGCCCTTTATCGAGGCGATTGTAGTCCCCTTTTTGGTCTTTTTTTTTGTGGGTACGACCACGTCAACTTTGCCGATTTCCAATTTCTCTTCTTTCAGGTTCACTGCCTTTGGCGCTTCAACTTTCGCTTCCTTGTCAACGACTGGAATCGAGATATATTCCTGAACGATTCCCTTGATTTGCAATTCTTTAAAAGCTTCGGGTTCAAGTCCCTGGATATCGCCGATAACGTGGTTTTTGTAGCCCCTGATGTACTTGGCTAATGTTTTTGCCATAAATTTATTTATTAATAATCATTTAAT
>CAIXNZ010000086.1 GCA_903920975.1 Candidatus Falkowiibacteriota bacterium
TTAACTACTGTTGAGCAAGATGAATATATTAAAGTGGCTACGATGATAAAAGATTTTTGGAATGTTATTGGCGTAAATGTAGATTTGCAAATTATTTCCCGAGAAACAATAGAAAAAGATATTATTACGCCCCGCAACTATCAGACTTTAATTTATGGCGAGATTATTGGCTATGATCCTGATCTTTTTCCATTTTGGCATTCTTCCCAGAGAGTAAGCCCTGGAGCTAACCTAGCCGATTATGTCAATAAAAAAGTTGATCAGCTTTTAGAAGATGCCCGCATAAACAGCGATATTAAGGTTAGGAATCAAAAATACCAAGAAATGCAGAATATTTTAATTGACGATTTACCAGCTATCTTTTTATACAGCCCGACTTATGCTTATCCGGTTTCCAAAGAAATCAAGGGCATTACTATTCAAAGACTAGCCACTCCAAGCGATCGTTTTATTAATATTGAAAATTGGTTTATCAAAACCAAAAAAAAATATATTAAATAACGGACTCTTTTTAAATATTTAACTAAAAGGACTCAAGTTCTTTAACTTTTTAACTTTAAAAACTTTTAACTAAACTTATGGTTTACAAAAAAACAAGAACTCCTTATACCCACTCACGTGGCGATAAGGAACAAAAACTAAAAATTATGGTGCTCGGCGGACTGGAAGAAGTCGGCCGCAACATGACACTCATGGAATATGGCCAAGATATCATTATCATTGACATGGGTTTACAATTTCCCGAAGAAGATATGCCGGGCATTGATTATATCATTCCCAATATTTCCTACTTAAAAGGCAGGGAAAGAGATATCAAGGGTGTCATCATCACTCATGGTCATTATGACCATATCGGCGCTATCCCCCATATCATGCCTAAAATCGGCAATCCGATTATTTACACTGCCAAACTTTCAGCTGGCATTATTCAAAAAAGACAGGAAGAATACAAAAACGCGCCAAAATTGAAATTTTACATTATAGATGAAAATAGCAAATTGCATTTAGGCGCTTTTAACGTGGAATTTTTCCGCGTTAATCATAACGTACCCGATAGTTTTGCCATAGTCGTAAAAACCCCCGTGGGCACAATCGTTCATACCGGCGATTTTAAAATTGATCATAACCCCATCAATGATAGACCGGCTGACTTAGGGCGCATTGCCAAAGTCGGCTCTGAAGGCATACTGGCTCTGATGGCTGATTCAACCAATGCCGAAGAAGAGGGTTATCAAATTTCTGAAACAAAAGTCAGCGAAGAATTGGAAAGAATTTTTGAAAAAGCCCAAGGCAGAATTATTATCGGCACCTTTGCTTCCCTGCTTAATCGCGTCCAACAAGCTATTTCTATTGCTGAAAAATTTAACCGTAAAGTTATTATTGTGGGTCGCAGCATGGAAACCAACACCGAGATTGCTCACAAACTCGGCTATATGAAATTAAAACCGGGTACTTTATTGGAAATTGAACATTATAATCAACGAGATTATCCGGATAATAAAATAGTAATCGTCGGCTCTGGCGCCCAGGGTGAGCAAAATGCTTTTTTAGTCAGATTTGCCGAAGATGAACATAAATATCTTTCAGTTAAAGAAGGCGATACAATTATTTTCTCTTCCTCGGTTATTCCAGGTAATGAAAGAACTGTCCAGAATTTGAAAGACACACTGTCACGCAAGGGAGCAAAAATTATTCATTATAAATTAATGGACGTGCACGCCGGCGGTCATGCCAAAAAAGAAGATTTAAAATTAATGTTACGCCTGATTAAGCCAATGTGCTACATTCCCATTGAAGCCAACCATTATATGTTGAATATCAATGGTGAAATTGCTGAAAGTCTGGGCATGCCCAAGGAAAATATTTATATCGCTGATGACGGCCAAGTCATAGAATTTACTAAAAAAGGCGGTCGTTTAACCCAAGAATACGTTCCTTCTGATTATGTCATGGTTGATGGCTTGGGAGTTGGCGATGTCTCCAATATTGTTTTGCGCGACCGTCGCGTCATGTCGGCTGATGGCATGCTGGTGGTTATAGTTACTATGGATTATAAAACCGGACGCTTAATCGGCAATCCAGATATTATTTCCCGCGGCTTTGTTTACATGAAAGAAAATAAAAAATTAATTGAAGCCACCAGAATGAAAGTTAAGAAAATTAGTCAGGATCACGATCCTAAATCCCCAACCTTTGATGACTTTATTAAAAATAAAATCCGCGATGAAATCGGCCAATATCTCTACCAGCAAACCAAACGCCGACCAATGATTTTACCAGTTGTAATAAAAGTTTAACCAAAATATAGCAAAAAAACCGGTCATCTTACCGGTTTTTTTATTACTATTGACAAAATGAGCTTTATTTGATAGAATTGCCTATCGAACCATTTTCATATAAAGGGTGAAATCTTAGTTGTTTGAAAATAAAAACCACAAGAAAAAGGGAGGAAATAAGATGAAAAAGATGAAAAAATGGCAAAAATATTTGCTAATCGGTTTGGGACTACCACTCGTTGCGTTTCTCGGCTTCTTTGCCTATTATGGGCTCGAAGCCTTTTTCAAGGTTGACATCGGAGCTGACTTTTCTAACTGGTTTTCCAGAAATGGCTGGGTCCTACTCATCATCGTCCCGATCATCGTTTTGACTGCCTTGATAATCGGCATCTACTTTGGCTGGAAAAAGGGATCGAAATACTTCAACGATCTGCTCGACCAAAAAGTTGCCGAAAGAACTGGGGAAAATCCTTTAATTGTTGAGTCCAAAAAAACGGCACCAAAAAAAACAAAACCAGAAGACGATGAACAAGGCGCCGTATTTGAAGAAAAGAACAAGCCAGAAACCAAGGAAGCAGGGGCAAAAAAAGAAGCTCCTGCTAAAAATGAAGAGAAAAAGGATCCTGGTGAATTTCAGACCGAGGAAGAAGATGAAACAAAAGAAGTGCCGCCTCCTGCACCACCAACTCCAGCGTCTGAGCAAGAAGCAGGTCTTAAAGGCATACTTAATGAGCTCATGAAGCTCGGTAAGCGAACCTTCCGGTTTGTTATCGCAACTTTGATTGCACTTTTACTCCTATGCTTCATTCTCAGCTTCGGGATTTATATATTTTGGCAGCGAAGCAATTCGCTTCAAGCCAAAGTCGACACGCTTCAAGGCGAGGTGAATAAATGCACTGACACCAACGCATTTTACCAGATCCTCCGCAAATATGAGGGTTTGATGACCGCGTTTGGCATCCCGATTCAAGAACAGATCGATCCCGAGGAAGTAAATAAATGGAACGTGAAAGACATGTTCACAAATCTTTATTGCGCATTCCGAGCTAATCAGCCAAAAGTGGACAAAGACTACCTCGCACTCGCACTTTTACCTAAATATTCAACAGCGCAAAAATGCACCTGTAACATTTCACCTTGCACGGCAGGTGAACCAGTCCCTCAAGGTGCTGAAAACCCTACGACTGATGAAAAAAAGCCTAAATATGTCTGCGGAGATGGCGCCTGCGAAAAAGACAAGGGTGAAAATACGAGTAATTGCGAAAAGGATTGCCCTAAAGAAACCAAGCCTGGAGATATACCCAAAGCCGATTGTGGCAATGGCATAATTGAAAAAGGTGAAAAATGCGATGACGGTATAGATAATAATGGTTCTTATGGTTTTTGCAAAACTGATTGTTCTGGCTTAGGCGAACGCTGTGATGATAACATTTGCCAAAACAACCATGAAACCGTTCAAAATTGTCCGCATGACTGCCATCCTAAAGAGAGCGAAAAAAATGATTCACCGCCTGAAAGCTTAGATGCTAAGCCAGACTGTGAAGGAAGTGAATAGTCCAAAAATTTAAATAAGCCCCTTAAACCAAAATGGTTTAAGGGGCTTTTTCTTTTCTCATACTTGACATTTTCCAAAAAATATTATAAAATGCCTTATTAATCAGGATATAGGGAAAATTTGAATTTTGAACCTTAAAATCAACAAAAACAAAGGGAGGAAATAAGATGAAAAAGTTACTTCTGGGATTTTTAGCTCTGATGGTTTCGATTTCGGCTTGGGCCGGCGTACCGAGCTATGCTTACAAAGATGGCCATGTCACGCCCGTCTACATCGAGATTGACACAGCAATCCAGGGCCGAGCTTTCGAACAGATCAGTCGCGATGCCGACTCACTGAAAAACTGTCCCGAATGCCAGGTGGTCCTCTACGGCGTAGGAGAAAATTCCGTGCCTAAAGTGGATATGGTCAAGCAGTGGCTTCTCAATAACGAGAAAGTGCCGCTTAGTCAGGTCCGCGAACTGAAAACCGCTGGAATGGAACCGTTCAAAACTTCGATGAAGGGAGTAATCAGCATCATCGCCACCAAAGAAAGTCTGGACCAAGAATATTTTGCTGAAAACATCTATGTTCAAAATCCTGACAAAACCTGGAAGCCATTTTTCACCAAAGGCCAAGACTGCAGACTCAAAAGCAAAAACAATGGCACATATTACATTGTCGCGCTTTTATGTCCTGGGTTTGATTGTAAAACTGCTGAATGTCTGGAGGTAGTCGCTACTACGCCGCCCAAGCAAGACTGCAGTACCTGCAAAAGCTGCGCAGATTGCCCAGCTAATTGTTCCAAATGCCAAGGCAAAAACCAGACTACTTATGTCGGCAGAACCGACAAACAAATCTGGCGAGACGGCCTTCTTTATTGGGGGCCTGCCGCAGCCATTGGCACCTTGGCCGCTACCCAAATTAAAGCGGGCGGAGCTGATGGTCCTGGTGGTCACGGCGGAGACGCAGGAATGTGTCGCAATAAACAAGGCGACCTGGACTGGGGCTGTGTAGCCCTGGCAACCGGCGGCGCTTATGTTGGCGGAACACTACTTGGCTATGCCGTGGAAAAAACCATCTATGTTGGCAAGGGAAAAAACAAAAAGGAAATTTCTTTTTCCCCTGCTCCAGGCGGCATTAAAGCCAAATGGAAATAACAATCAATAAATCCCGAGTCAGAAATGGCTCGGGATTTTTCTTTTTCATTATCAAAATGGTACTAATTTTGGCTAATAATATTGGCGTATTATTGGTAATATTGATACTATTGACAAAATCGATATCTTGTACTACAATACTCTATTAAACTATTCGAATTAGGCTCTTGAAAATAATCAAGGTTTATTGACCTTTTTCAGTAGCTTAAGGATGATTAGTGTTTTAAGGATAAAAATCCATAACGAATATAGGCACATTAAAATCTAAACCCATAAAAAATTCCTGAGGAGGAAAAAATGAAAAGCAAAAAATTGACTTACGCGTCCCTTGCCTCACTCATTTGCGCCATTGCGCTTCTGTGGGTGAGCTTGGTGCCGACCCAGGCTTTCGCGAAAAAACCGAGTGTCAACGAAGAAGCCACGACATCAATAATCCCACTGAATCCGGACTGGGAAATCACTTTTTTCCCGACTGGTTTCAGCACCATCACCAACGAAATCGAATCTCAGCTCCAGCCGCTCCTGACTTATCATCAGTCCCATCCCGAAGATATGTTCATTGTGATGGGCGCCGTGTCTGCTAAGCCTTTCGGCAAGGATAATGACAGCAGACAGATGAAGCTAGCGACTGACAGGGCCATGGCGGTGCACGGATATCTCACAAAGAATGGTGTGCCGAAAAATAAGATCGTCATTCTGAAATCTAATATGGTCGCTATTGAAAAAGGCGATTATAAAAAAAATCAGAAGGTGATGATCTGGCACGCGTATCATCTACGTTGCCCGGGAAATGAATAAAAAAGAAGTATCAATTTCCCCTATTCCCGGGGGTATCAAAGCCTCCTGGAAATAACAATCAATAAATCCCGAGTCAGAAATGGCTCGGGGTTTTTCTTTTTTATTATTAATATATTACTAATTTTAGCTATTAATTAAGGTAATATAATTACCCTTGACAAAATCGTTTTCTTATGCTACAATACCATATTAAACTATTTAAATTAGGCTCTTGAAAATAGTCAAAATCCATTGACCTTTTTCAGTAGCTTAAGGAGAAAAATCTCCATAAAGATATACGGTTCGTTAAAAATCAAATAACCACCAATAAAATTTCCCCAAGGAGGAAAAAATGGACAGAAAAAACAAAGGCTTTACCTACGCGTCTTTTATTTCGGTGATCTGTGCAATTTCGTTGCTCTGGGTTTCGCTTATGCCCAACCAGGCTTTCGCGAAGAAACCGGCACTCAATGATGAAGCGGCCACTAAAATGATCCCGCTTGATCCGGATTGGGAAATCACTTATTTCCCGACTGGCTACAGCACCATCACTGACAAAATCGAATCGCAACTTACACCACTTCTGGCTTATCATCAGTCCCGTCCCGAAGACATATTCATCGTGATGGGCGCAGTTTCTGCCAAACCGTTTGGCAAAGATAACGATGACAGGCAAATGCAGCTGGCAACAGATCGGGCGATGGCGGTGCACAGATATCTCACAAAGAATGGTGTGCCGAAAAATAAGATCGTAATTCTGAAATCCAATATGGTCGCTATTGAAAAAGGCGATTATAAAAAAAATCAGAAGGTGATGGTCTGGCACGCTTATCATCCCGAGCTTTCACCGACCCCCATCATTTCTGAAACGCCGGCTTGTCCTGTGCAACAGCCTTGCCCAGTGCCCAAGTGCGAAAAATGCAAAACTACAACGCCTGCGCCACCCGCGCCAATCATCGTCGTTAATGTGCCGAGCCAGTGCAAGAAAGAAGTAAAGGATGAGACCGATGCCAATGGCATCAGGACCATCACTTACAACGTGACTTGCCCTGAACAGGTGCAGAAAGACATGTGGTGCAAAAGGCACAAAGTGGCCTGCACTACCATAATTGTGGGCGGAGTGATCTTGATCGGCGGTATTTTGGCCATCAGCTGTGCCAAAGGTGCCCAAGGTCCCAATGGCTCTGGCGGCGATGCTGGAGCCTGCTTCTAAGCTACTTAACCGGGTACACAATCGTGTGCCCGGTTTTTCTTTTCTTAAAAAGAGCCAATTTTGGCTATAATTATACAAAATGTCCATGACTATTGACAAAATCGTTTTCTTATGCTACAATACCCTATTAAACCTAAACAAGGTTTTAATTGTAAATATAGGCAACATTTAGGCAGACATAGGCGTTCCTTAAAACCAAACCAATCGAAAAAGAAGGAGAAGATAAAATGAAAAGAATCATAACTGTTTTCCTGGTTTCCATGATTGTGGTTTTCGCGGCCTGCAAGGGCGGCGATTACAATGCCAAGGACAATGGCGGAGGCGGAGGTACCAATCCCCCGGCATCCGTTTGCCCCAACGACAAATGCGAAGTGGGCGAAAATTTCCAGAACTGCTTCAAAGATTGCCACTGCGGCGACGACATCTGCAACGCAGGCGAAACCACCGAGTCCTGTCCGAAAGACTGCCCGGTCATTCCGCCCTGCACCGCAAATGCCCGGTCTATCCAAGTCTGCTACAGCATGAATGCGCTTTTGCACTCTGACACAACCAGCACTGACTACAAAGGCAGTGCCGGAGTGGATTCGGGAACTGATGAAGCCTCATACACATGGAAATTAAACATCCAACCCTTTAGGGTAGATGGAGACACCGTATGTTGGGAGACATCCAAGTTTGAACTGGGTTCGATCACGGGCGTGGTCGATATGACTATCGGCGATGCCACGAACGACCGATGGGTGGGACACAAAGTCCACCCGACCAGCATTACGGTCAACACGTACTGCGGGGACACACTGCTAGAAGCTACTCCCAAACCTGTTCCTTTATATGTCGCCAAGAAGACATTCATCGAATGTATTCTTTCCGGCGATACGACCTGCACAGCAGAAGGTGATGGCACATTCGGATATCCGGTGTGCGTCCAAGGAAGCCTTAGAGGTGGATGGAAAAACATCTGCACTCTGGGAGTAAATGGCGCTGTCGTTGACTGTTATAATGACAACGAAACCATTGTCTCTCCCTGTGACCTCATTTATGACGTCATAGGATGCTACGACGCAACGGGTAACGTTACCCACCAGTGCGTCGCAGACGGCTCCACAGCGCCTTAGCACCTTATGCCTATCAAGGGCGGAAGCAAAAACTTCCGCCCTTTTCTTTTTCAAAAAATTTGTTCATATTTTTTTTATATCCCGATAATTGACAAAAAACTTGCCTTTTGTTAAGGTTTTGTATTAAGCTATAATTGTTCTTTAAATTTTTTAATATACGGAATTTGTTCATAAAAAAACACCACTACCCAAAAGGAGGACGAAAATGGGTAAAACAAAAAGTTTAGCTTTGATTCTGTTTATTGCATTTATCCAGCTCATTATTTTTTCAGCATGCAAAGGCGGCGACAGCGAGTACAATGCTCCAGACGACAATACCCCGACGTGCACCAAATTCAGAAAAATTCGCGTCTCTTACAGCTTTACCGAACTTATGGCTGCAGCGCCTTTATCAAGCGACACGGCGCAGTATTATTTTCAGCCGACCTACTGGGCTATTGATCCGAAAAATCCAATTGCTTATATCATGGAAGCAGATCTTACTTTTTATGCCAGTGGCGACACGATTTCTGCGACCTCTGGCATGAAAGTTCCCCGTGATGCGCCAATTGCCATGATTGATGTCACTGATGCACCAAGGTCTCTGGACATATGGAATGTAGGCTACAAAGTAGCACCAATCAGAATTGAAGTTCAGGAGCTTTGCGGTGGAACAATCACCAGCAAAACGCAAAGACCAATCCTTAATTACATTGGCAAAACAGATGTAGATCTTGGGGAAGGTACCTGGGGCTATTTCATCTGTCTTGATGAAGAACAAAGTCTGTGCATGAAAAACCTGAGCACAATTGACGCAAGTTGCGTAAAAACCGAACATCCGGGCAACAATTGCGTTGAAAAGTGCAAAGACCTCTATCCGATTATGGGCGAGAGAGCGCCCTAACATTACTTCATAAGGGGCGGAATGCTTTTCCGCTCCTTTTTTATTTACTTTAATCACTTGACAAAATCAGCTGTTTTTGCTAATCTTCTATATCAAGCCATATTATGGCTTTTGTAATTTTAAATTTTTTATCTCCCCTTCGGGGGTTACCTTGGGTATAAAAAAAGGTTAAAACATAGGCCATCAAACTAAAGGAGGAACCAAATGAATTGGAAAGTTTTACGGATAACCCTGACAGTGATTTTTCTGAGTTTCTGCATGATCACGATTTACTCCTGCGAAGGCGGCAACAGCACTTACAACGGCGGTGGCGGGGGCGGCGGAGGCACAACCACAGACACGGACGGAGACGGAGTTGCAAATGATGTGGACAATTGCCCGAACGTGGCAAATCCAAATCAAGAGGACTCTGATACTGACGGTCTGGGCAATGCCTGCGACAACTGTCCAAACGATGCCAACCCCAACCAAGCCGATGATGACCATGACGGTCTGGGTAATGTCTGCGACGACTCGCCGACCAACCCGGATCAAGATGGCGACGGAGTGCCAGATGGCGATGATAATTGCCCAGCAATTTCTAACGTTGACCAGGCAGACAGCGACAATGACGGCGTGGGCAACGCCTGTGACAATTGCCAGGCAGTATCAAATCCCAATCAGAATGATACTGACCATGATGGCATTGGCAATGCCTGTGATAATTGTCCGGCTGTCGCCAACGCCAATCAGCAAGACACTGATCATGATAACGTTGGCGATCTCTGTGATAATTGCCCAGCCATCGCCAATCCGGATCAAGCCGACGCTGACAACGATCACGTAGGCGATGCCTGCGAATCGCAACCTGGCAACTTTAAAGCTTGTTCATCCAGCGTCTTATCTGATTATCATGTCCAGATCACAACCGTTGATCCCTCACAGCCAAATGGCTACAGCCTTATCCCAGACTTGGATCTGCTTAATGGCTGTACTTCAACTACCATTCCTCCCACAGCGCTTTGCTTTTGGGTGGAAGGGACCGATGGTCTTCGCTCGGACAGCGATGTTGTCTGGCTGGGAGTGCAAAGCTTATTTACGAGCTTTACTCTAAACGGCCAGAACTATCCAATACCGGCCTATTTCCCGTACCAACCAAATATCGGTGCTGGATACCTGGTTTCTTTGTCAGATTCATGCCCCAACCTTGTCCCTATTGTCATTGGTTATGATACTGATGGCGATGGGTTCAATGACAACATTGATAATTGCAAGCTCATTGCCAACCCTGACCAAGCCGCCAACGCGTCCAATCCGATTGGCACCGGTGGTATCAGAGTCGGTGATGTCTGCATGGGCTTTGACAATGACAATGACGGCATCCCAAACGTCATTGATCCCTAGTTCAAATCAGCCGGGCAGTTGCTAAACGCACTGCCCGGTTTTTTTATTTAATTGACCAGGTCATAAAAAATATGTAAAATTATATATATGTCAATAAAAAATAAACAAATTGTCTTATCGGGCATTCAGCCGACCGGAGAACTGCACATCGGTAATTATTTGGGTTCGCTAAAAAACTTTATAGAACTGCAAGATAAATACCAGTGTTACTTTTTTATCGCGACCTACCATTCAATTACTGAAAGCTATGATCCTAAAGTTAAGCACCAACAAATTTTAGATCTTGCTGCCACTTTTTTAGCAGCTGGCTTGGATCCAAAAAAATGCATAATTTTCAATCAAGCGGATATTCCTGAATGTACAGAACTGGCCTGGATTTTTAATACCATTACTCCGATTTCAGAACTTTACCGTATGACCCAATTTAAAGATAAATCATCAAAGCAAGTTAAAAATATAAATGCAGGTCTGCTGGACTATCCTGTTTTACAAGCCGCTGACATTTTACTTTACAAACCCAACTTTGTGCCAGTTGGTCACGACCAATTACAGCATTTGGAACTTTCCAATGAAATCGTGCGCTGGTTTAATAATAAATTTGGTGAATATTTTCAGCCCATTAAACCACTTTTAACAAAGACGCCAAGAGTAATGTCACTTCTGGAACCAGATAAAAAAATGTCCAAAAGCGCCGGGCCAAATCATTACATTGCCTTGAGTGACGAACCAGAAGTGATAAAAGAAAAATTAAAAAGAGCAGTCACTGGCACAGGCACAGAAGAAGTCATGCCAGCTGGCGCCCAAAATTTAATTACCTTACTTTCTGAATTTGGCACACAAAAACAAGTCGAATATTTTCAAAATGCCATCCAGAACAAAACCATCAAGTATTCTGAACTTAAAGAAACGCTATCCACCGCGATTTCTGATAAGTTAGCGGATTTTAGAGCAGAAAGGAATAAATTGCTCAGTAATCCAAAAAAGATAGAATTAGTCCTTAAAGCTGGTGCGAAAAAGGCGGAAAAAATCGCTAAAAAGACTTTAAAAGAGGTCAAGGAATTAATTGGGGTGGCTTAAATCGTGCCTTGACAAATTTTGCTATATATAGTACAATATTAAGTATCTAAATGCCAAATAAGCAGATGATCGCTTCATACTTTTGTATGGGGAGGAAAGTCCGGACACCATCAAAATGGTAGTGGGTAACACCCACCGGTTCAATAGCAATATTGGGCCAGGACCAGTACCACAGAGACAATACTAATCCCGCGCTGCGGGGTGAAAGGTGAAAAGTGTTTTGAGGTTTTTGTTCTCGAGACAAAAGCGACAAAACTCGGCGCCTGGCAACAGGCAGCCCGTGGCAAACTCTACTTGGTGCAAGGACAAATTTATTCCAAATGGAATAAAAAAAAGTAGTCCGCATGAGCCTGGCAGCAATGTCAGGCCTAGATAGATGATCATCATTCGGCTTATGCCGAAACACAAAATCCGGCTTACTTATTTGGCATCTAGATGTAACCAAACGGGACTCAAAAGGTTCCGTTTAGTTATAAAAAAATACTATGAAAAAAACAGGATTAATTTTCACAATTTTATTACTGCCCATAGATTTCTTGATGTTAGTTCTAGCTGGTATTTCAGCTTATTATTTACGCGTTGGTTCACTAGTTGCCGAAATCAGACCAGTAATTTATACCTTAAAACTAGAGGCATACTTAAGTTATGTTTTTTTAATCGCTCTGATTTGGCTCATTATCTTTGCTTTGGCCGGATTATATCGGATTGGCAGACCAAAACTAAACGAAGAAATCTCGAAAATATTTTTGGCGTGCTCAACGGGCGTTTTGGCCATAATTGTTGCGATTTTCTTACAAAGAGAATTATTTTCTTCTCGCTTTATTATTTTAGCGGCCTGGGCTTTTGCCATAATCTATGTCATAATTGGCCGAACTGTTATCTATGAAGTGCAAAAATCTTTATTAAAAAAAGGCATTGGCAGCGTAAATATTATTTTGATAGGTAATGATAAAAATACTCAGATAATTACTGAAGAAATTAAACAAAATCCAAAACTCGGTTATAATATTTTGAAAATTTATCCGACATTTAACGAACAAATTAAAGCCGAGGTATTAAATTATAAAAAAGATAAGGAAATTGATGAAATCATCCAAGCTGATTCTAATTTGGATAGACAAGTAACCCTGAATTTAATTACTTTTACTGAAGCGAATCATATTATTTTTAAATTCTCAGCTGATATTTATCAAACCAGAACAAGCCGTTTAGCCATTGATACCATGGCCGGCATGCCGATTTTTGAAATCAAAAAAACTAAGCTGGAAGGCTGGGGCTGGGTCTATAAAAGAATATTTGATATTATTGGTTCAATAATTTTATTAATATTAATTTCGCCGATATTACTTATCACTGCTTTATTTGTAAAACTGGAAAGCAAGGGTCCGATAATTTATAAAAATAAAAGAGTGGGTCAGCGCGGCAAAGAATTTAATCTTTTTAAATTTCGTTCCATGTATTATGAATTAAGTACTGGCGTTGGCAGTACAGAACAACAGCAAAAAGCCCTGGAATATGAAAAAAAATTAATAGAAATGCAAAATACCAGGCCAGGCGCTGTTTATAAAATTGGTGATGATCCTAGAGTTACTAAGGTTGGAAAGTTTATCAGAAAATTTTCCATTGATGAATTGCCGCAATTTTTTAATGTCTTAGTCGGACAA
>CAIXNZ010000087.1 GCA_903920975.1 Candidatus Falkowiibacteriota bacterium
AAATATTTAACCAACTTGCTAACTTACTTTCTGCTCAATCGGCCTGTCTTTGCTTAAACCCACCTATTAATTTGAAAATTCATATTGGCAATAAAAATGAAACTGAGATACAGCATGTTTTCGAGTTATTAAAAAATAAAAATGATAATGAATTTAAGTATAGCGGTTCACCGGAAAATGAAAAATATTTTCAAGAACTGGGAATTAAGGAAGATTTCATAAAAAAATTTAATTTTGTGGTCAAACCGGTTTATATGCACGACAAAGATATTGGCTTAATGTTTTTAGTTTTTAAAAAAAATCAACACTTCGAGGAAAGGGATTTAAATATTATTCGTTTTTATTCTTTTTATATTGCTTTAAATTATACTTTTAGGCCTGACTTCTCAGATGCTAAAACTTGATTTTATTCTAAAATTAAGCTAAAATATAAAAAACTTACCATTGGTAAGTTTTTGCATCTGGGCCACTTAGCCAAGCAGTAAGGCGAGGGTCTGCAAAACCCTTATACATGGGTGCAACTCCCATAGTGGCCTTTAGAACCCAATTATATTATTATAAATACCGCGGACAATTTCTGCGGTTTTATAATTTAAAGCGCCATTTTGGCTCAAAATATTTCTTTTAAACAAGACGTGACAAATGCGGGCCAAATTATCATGAGTTTGAATAATATCGCCTTTTTTTGGCAAACCATCAATTAAAATAAAATCATTATCGCCCTTAATCGCTTCGTAAAAAATAGCTTTTGTTCTAAAGGTAATTTTTTTACTTAAAGGGTTAAAATGATATAAACCGGCTTTTAAGCTTTTCTTTACTTTAACTGGCTTATTAGTAATGTTTGATAAAACCAAATGACTGCCCATAATCGGCCTTTGATACATTTTATTAATTTTTTCCTGATTAATTTTATAATTAAGATTAAAAAACTTCCAAAAATGGAAAAAGTCCAAAGGTATTATTTTATGTTTCACGTGCAACATTGAAAGCATGGGAAAGGCGCCAGTATAGCGGGCATTGCATTCTACTGGATAAACTCTGTTTGTTTCCTTATTAATTAATAAATCAATACCAAAGATCCCCTTATAACCATTTTTATACATAAATCGCCCCAGTTTTGTGGCAATATTATTTATCTGGCTAGTAATTTTCTTATCAAACTTTAGGCCAAAAACATGGCCGCAAAAAAGGCCATCACCTTTTTGAGATGAAATAACCTCTGGAATATCAATTATTTGTCGATTAATGCCGGAAATTAATGTTCCATATTTAGTTGCGCAACATGCTACACTGCAATGCCAGCCATCAATAAACTTTGTAACGTTAACGTGTTTTAATTTCTTTTCCTTATAAATACCATTTCTACTTTCAACTTTAAACTTTATAAACTTTTTACTGTTATTAATAAAAATTGTACCCTTACCGCCGCCCAGTAAAAAATCAGGCAACTGAATAACAAATTTTGATCCATACTTTCTGTAAAAGTAATTATAGTCTTTGTTTTTAAATTGTTGCCAAGTTAAAGTTTGCCCCAAAATTGGCTTTAACCCAATTCTTTTCAAAATTATCCTGAAATTAATCTTATTTTCAAAATGTTTGCTTAGCTTGGCTTTATTGGCAATAATTTTTATACCTAGGCCTTTTTTGGCATTTTGAATATTTATATTTGATCTATATAAATATAAATACTTTTTGGCCCCTAGTTTTTTTAGATAATCTCGAACTTTTTTATGGCGCAGTAAATTATTGGTATTAAAAATTTTCAGTTTTGTCTTGGGCGCAACTTTTTGCAAACAGAAAATCTTGGCAAATTTTCCCAGTATTTTATTATCATCACAATCTTTATAACAAATAATGTGCAAGTTATTCAAAAATAAGGCTGGAAAAAACCGCATAAAAGCAGTTACTCCAATCGTAACAATCGGGCGCTTTAATTGTCTTTTCTCTGCCAAAAACTTGGCAAAATCATTGTAATTGTTGATTTTTAGCATAAGTGAATTATAGCAAAAAATAGCTTTATTAAAAATGATTTAAATGCTAAAATTAATGTAAATATGCCTAAAACTAAACAAAAATTTATTCTCATTGATGGCAATGCCCTTGTGCATCGCGCTTTTCACGCTTTACCGCCGCTTAAAACCAAATCTGGCGAATTGGTCAATGCTGTCTATGGCTTTACCACCATATTTTTAAAGGCGCTCAAGGAAATTAAGCCAGAGTACGCGGCTGTGACTTTTGATAAGGCCAAAAAAACTTTTCGCAATGAAATCTACCCGGAATACAAAGCAACCAGAGTTAAAGCGCCGCAAGAACTTTACGACCAGATACCCAAGATCAAAGACTTGTTAAAAATGTTCAATATCCCAATTTATGAAATAGATGGTTTTGAAGCTGATGATGTCATTGGCACAATCAGCCATTTGAAAGGCGTGGACCGGCCAGACATTGAAACCATAATTGTTACTGGCGATTTAGACACACTGCAATTAGTTGATGATAACACAAAAGTTTTTTCATTAAAGCGCGGACTTTCTGATACTATTATTTACGATGATAAAGCTGTCAGCCAAAGGTTTGAGGGCTTAAAGCCAGACCAGCTTATTGATTTTAAAGGTTTAAAAGGAGACCCATCTGATAATATCCCCGGTGTTAAAGGTATTGGTGATAAAACAGCCATTTCGCTTTTGAATGAATTCAAGACTCTGGAAAATTTATACAAAAACATTGAGAGCAAAAAAATCAGCGAGGCAGTGAGAAAAAAATTAGCCGAACATAAAGAAGAAGCATTTTTAAGTAAAAAATTAGCCACCATTGTTTTGGATGTGCCAATTAAATTTAATTTAGAAGACGCCAAGATTAAAAGCTATGACCGGATCGGTGTAATGGAACTTTTTCGCGAGTATGCTTTTACCAGTTTAATAAATAAATTGCCAGCAGAATTAGGCAAAGCCGAGGCCCCAACCCAGGAAGAACTAGATAGGCCATTGGAAAGAAAAATTAATCTTGCTTACAAATTAATAAAAACTGAAAGCGAATTTAATGCTTTACTAAAATTATTAGACAAGCAAAAAATATTTGCCTTTGATACCGAAACAACCGGCTTAGACCCTTTTAGCGTTCAAATTCTGGGCATAAGTTTTTCCTGGAAAGAAGGTGAAGCATACTATATACCCGTTGCCGAAGTTAAGGGTGAGGGTCTGTTTGAAGATATAAAAATTAAAAAAGACTGGCTGCAAAAACTAAAGCCAATTTTTGAAGATGTAAAAATAAAAAAGCTAGGCTTTAATGTCAAATATGACGCGGAAATTTTGGGCAATTATGATATTAAAGTGGAACCGCTGGTCTTTGACCCCATGATTGCCGATTATTTACTGGCACCGGGCACCCGTGGCCACAATCTTGATAATCTGTCTTTTATTGAATTTGGCCACCAAAAAATTAGTTTTAAAGATCTGACCGGCGAAAATAAAAATAAAATTTCTATTACCCAAGTGCCTTTGGAAAAAATTTCAGATTATTCCTGCGAAGATGCTGATTTTACCTGGCGTTTATATAAAACGCTCAGTAAAAAGTTAGAAAGTGAAAAGTTAATAAAGTTATTTGAAGAAATAGAAATGCCCTTAGTCCCGGTTTTGATTGAAATGGAACAAAATGGCGTTTTTATTGACCCTATTTATCTCAAGCGTTTTGATAAAGAATTAAAAGAAAAAATTGTCAAGGTTTCAAAAAAGATTTTTAAACTCGCCGGCACCAAATTCAATATTTCCTCGCCCAGCCAACTCAAAGAAATTCTATTTACTAAAATGCAAATTTCCACTCAAGGCATTGGCAAAATCAAGACTGGTTTTTCCACGGCAGCCGGTGAATTGGAAAAATTAAAAGGCCGACATGAAATTATTGATTATATTTCTAAATACCGTCAATTAACCAAATTGCAGACCACCTATGTTGATGCCTTGCCTCATTTAATAAATAAAAAAACCGGCCGAGTACATACCAGCTTTAACCAAACAATAACCACAACAGGCAGATTATCTTCCTCAAACCCAAACATTCAAAATATTCCCATTAAAACCAAATTGGGAAACAAGGTTAGAAAGGCATTTATAGCCAGCAAAGGCAATAAAATTCTTTCAGCTGATTATTCGCAAATTGAATTGCGCGTTGCCGCCTCAATTTCTGAAGACAAGAATATGATTTTGGCTTTTGAGCGCAATGAAGACATCCACACTATAACTGCGGCCAAAATAAATAATGTTAAACCCGAAGAAGTGACCAAAGAGATGCGTAGCGCTGCCAAGGCCGTCAATTTTGGCGTGCTTTATGGTATGGGGTCAAATGGCTTAGCTCAAAGAACCGGCATTTCGCGCGAACGCGCCCAGGATTTCATTGCCAAATATTTTCAGGCCTTTCCAAAAATCAGAGAGTATGTAAATACAACCAAGGACTTTGTAAATAAAAACGGTTATGTGGAAACTTTATTTGGCCGAAAGCGCTATTTGCCAGATATTCATTCTGGTGTGCCCAATATTGCCGCGGCTGCCGAGCGTATGGCCATTAACATGCCTATCCAGGGCACTGCCGCTGATTTGTTAAAACTGGCCATGATAGAAATTTATAAAAAATTATCAGAAGTATCCCCTAAATCAAAACTTATTTTGCAGGTTCATGATGAATTGGTTTTTGAAGTGCCTGAAAAAGAAGTGAAAAAAGTCGCTCTATTTGTCAAAGAAACCATGGAAAGCGTCCATAAATTCAAATGTCCAATTTTAGCAGAAGTGGAAGTCGGAGATAATTGGGGTGAACTCTCGCCATTGTCATAGTGAGGCTCTCGAACTATACAATGGCAAAAGAAAAAAACTGGTACAATGACCAGTCTTTAAATTTTGATTCGCGGGGAGGGATTTTAACCCTCACGGCCTTTTCAGAGGCCACAGGAGCCTTACTCCTGCGCGTCTATATTCCGCCACCCGCAGACCAAATATTATCATTAAATTATTTTTTGTCAAATAAAAATCCCCGCACAGATTGATTCCATGCGGGGATATATTAAAATTTATCCTTAATCCAAGATGTCAAAAATGATGTAATGTGTACATATGATACATAAGCCAAGCATTGCACCCATCAAAAAAATAAATAAAACGAGTTTCCACATAATAATTAGCCCGTACAGAACCAGACCAACAGAAAAAAGAGTAAACGCGATGCAGAGTGCGCATAGCACCCATTGTACAATGGATATAATGATTTTGGCGCAATGCTGTATATGGCTGTAAAGAGCATGATTTAATCGGTATCCCCATGAGTTCTCTCTAGCTACCTTCTCCTTCATTTCCGACTCCTTTCAATTTTTAAATATCAAATTTTAGTTTCGGTGGGCGGAAAGAGCATTTTTTAGCTAACCTTCCGCACACCAAATACTGAAACCTCCATTCCAGTATGCAAATAGTATAGCATATTTTATGGATTTTGTCAACACTTTCATTAATACTATATTTGAGTTAAAATAAAGGTACTTCTTTTACGATTTTCATTGTTTTGTGCTTTTACCATCAAAACTCTACGAAACTACGAATACCTTACGAATATACGAAAAGTTAATGTTAATGGTGTTTTGTATATTTTGTAGATTATTTTGTAGTTTCGTTTAGTATTTAAAGAACAACCCACCAATCGCAAAAACATATATGATCATTTTTCTATACGGCCAAGACACATATCGCTCAACTCAAAAACTGGAAGAGCTTAAAGCCAAGTTTATGCGCGAAGTTGATGCAACTGGCATGAACCTTGTTTCTTTAGACGGGGCCAAGCTTAAATTTGAAGAATTTAACCAGCAAGTCAAGGCCTCGCCCTTTTTGGCCAGAAAAAGGATGGTTATTATTAAAAATTTAATTTCTGAAAATAAATCCAAGGAAATCCAGAAAGAAATTGTCAGCTTGCTTGATAAGGACTGGAAAAATAAAGAAGATGACAATATCTTAATTTTCTGGGAAAGCATCAAGCCAAAATCAGAATCCAAAAATGCGCTTTGGAAACGCTTGTCCAAAGAAAAATTTGCGCAAGAATTTACACCTTTAAAATCGTATGACATTAATTCTTGGTTAGAAAAAGAAATTAAAAATCGCGGCGGTAAAATAGAGAAAGCGGCCATACCTCTTTTAGCTGCTACTGTTGGCAATGATTTATGGCAAATGTCCAATGAAATTTCCAAATTAATAAATTATGCTCAAGATAAAATAATTACTAATACTGATGTGGATAATTTAGTTAAAGCAAAGTTTGATGATAACATCTTTAATTTAGTAGATGCTTTAGGTAGTAAAAATAAAAAGCTGGCCTTAAAATTATTATCTGACCAATTTAGCCTAGATACAAATGAATTGGAACTTTTAGGCACATTGATTTGGCAATTTAGAAATTTGCTCTTAATCAAAGACTTACAAAATGAAAAATCTAATATAAGTCAGGCCGAAATTGCCAAAAAATTAGGTATCCATCCTTTTGTGATTTTAAAATCACTTGAACGAGTAAAAAACTTTACATTCGAACAACTAAAATCAATTTACGGTCAACTCCTGCAAATAGATTACAAAATTAAAACTGGCGCCATGAAACCGCGGTTACTTTTTGACCTGCTTATCGCGCAAATATAAAAGGCCCTCATTCGAGAGCCTTTTTGATAATTTCGATAAAGTTTTCAAGCACGGGCTTTTTGATTATCTCAATGCCCAATGCTGCCGATTCTTCGGTAGCCAGTCCGGTCATCATTACAACTTTCATACTCGGATAATTTGTCTCGCATATTTTGACGAGCTCAACTCCTGACATGCCCGGCATATCCTTGTCAGTGACCATAAGATCAAAGGCTTCGCTTCCAAGTAGCTTCAGTGCTTCTTCCGCGTCATTTGCCAGACAAACATTCTCATCGGTACTGATGAGTTCCCCCACAATCCTCCTTTTGCAAACTTTCCTTATTACTCCATCATCATCAACGATCAAAATCTTTTTCATTTTTATTCCTCCTTTGCTGTTTGATAATTTATCATATCACCAAAACCCAAAAATGTCAAGTAATAAAACACCCCGCTTCGCGGGGTTATTTTATTTTTTTTCTTCCTTTTTTTCAACTGCACTTCCGCCTTTTTTATGGTACTTTATTAATCGTGAAAGTTTTCGAGCGGCTGTATTTTTCTTGATCACGCCCTTTTGGGCTGCTTTATCAATAGTTTTTTGCGCTTGTTTGACTAAAGCATCAATATCTTTAGCTACTTTTTTGCTATCAATGTCTTTTCTTATTTTCTTTAATAATGTTTTTAAATCCTCGCGGACTTTGGTATTGCGCGCTAAGTGTTTTTTGGCTTTCCTTAGAGCTTCCTTGGCTTGCTGTTTAATTGGCATATCTTCTTTTCTTAGTTTTTAGTAATTAAGTTATAGAAAAAGTTTAGCAGAATAAAAAATAAATGTCAATAATTAAATCTGGGGTTTATCAATTTCCAATGGTTCAATATCGCTTTCCTTGCCCGTAATTTTAGTCACATCTTTATCAACCTTTTTAAACTCTTTGTAGGCAAAATTGTACATATTAACCGTGGTTGATAAATTATTACCCATTTTTTTCAAATATTCATCATAAGCCAATAAATGCTTTTGCAGAGCTTCTACGCGTTCGCGTATCTCTACGGCTGATTTTTCAATCTGTAGAGCCTTCAAACCCTGTAAAACTGTCTGCAAATAAGCGAAGAAGGAAGTTGGTGAAGTAATAATCACATGCTTATCTTTAAAGGCATATTCAATCAAATCCCGAGTGTTTACTTTAATGGCTCCCACTTGATTAATTAATAAATCATAGTAAATACCTTCTGAGGGAATGAACATAAAAGCGAAATCCATGGTCTTTTCAGACGGCCGAATATATTTTGCCGTTTCATCAATTCTATTTTTTAAATCCTGCTTAAATAATTTTTCTAATCTTTCTCTGTTCACCGCATCCTTTTCTTCCACAATCCTATTATAATTTTCTAAAGAAAATTTGGAATCAATGGGAATAATTTTATCTTTAACAAAAATTACGGCATCAACAATTTCTCCATCTTTAAACTTGTATTGCATCTGGTAAGAAGCTGGCGGCATAACATTTTTTAATAATGTTTCTAAAAAATATTCGCCCAAAATACCGCGTTGCTTGGGATTGGTTAAAATATTTTCTAAACTTTGTAGTTGTTCAGCAAAACCCATAATCTGTTTATTGGTTTCGCCAAGCTTGGTTAACTTTTCAGTCACTTCGGAAATAATCTTGGCGCTTTGGCCAAATTGTTGTTGAATTGTTTGATGAGTCGTAGACAAACCCTCTCCCAATGATTTCTGAATTTGGCTGATTTGATTTTGCAGCATTACCATAGACTGATCATCTTTTTTGCCTCCCGAAACTTTATTCAACATAAAAAACACGGCTGCGAATCCGACAACAATAATTATTAAAATAATTACTAAAAATAAATCCATAATGATTAGCTTATTTTAGCATAAGCAATAATAAACGCCAAATCATATATTGGCGTATCTTTGATAAAACCATCTTTTAACAAATTCCACAATGACTAAGTAAATTACAACCATGGACATAATTACCAATAAAGTTGTGATTGGCAGTGGTGAAAAATGAAAATATTGCCCAATAAATATAAAAGGAATTACCCAGGCAATAATTACTGCCAATAAAGTATTTATAAGTAATGGTAAGCTTGGCTTACTTTGCAAAAATGGAATTTTTTTCGTGCGAATAATATAAATGACAAAAATTTGCGTGGCGATTGATTCAATAAACCAGCCTGTCTGAAACTGGCTTTGCCCGAAATGAAAAGCATAATAAAGTACGCCAAAAGTCAAAAAATCAAAAACAGAACTGATTGGCCCAATTATCAAAATGTAGCGCCGAATAAATTTAAAACTCCAGGCAGTCGGCTTTTTTACATCATCATCATCAACTTCATCAGAGGGCAAGGAAAGCTGCGAGCTGTCATATATAAAATTATTTAAAAGCACTTGTTGCGGCAACATTGGTAAAAATGGCAACAATGCTGAAGCGCCCATCATAGAAAACATATTGCCAAAGTTTGAGCTTAAACCCATCATTATATACTTCATGGTATTATGAAAAGTTTTTCTCCCCTCAATTACGCCGTCTTTTAGCACTAATAAACTCTTTTTAAGTAAAATAATATCAGCCGTGTCTTTGGCAACATCAACCGCATTATTAACCGAAATACCCACATCAGCGGCTTTTAAAGCCGACGCATCATTAATGCCGTCACCCAAATAGCCGACAACCTGCTTGGCTTTTTTCAAATTAATAATGATTCTTTCTTTTTGCTCTGGATTAATGCGGGCAAAAATCGTAGCAGCCAAAGCTTTTCTTTGTAATTCCAGGTCAGTCATTTTATCAATTTCACTGCCTAAAATAATGCCTTTCACTTCTAACTTTATATCTTTGCATATTTTCTCAGTCAAAATTTCATTGTCCCCGGTAATAATTTTTAATTCAATGCCTAATTTTTCAAATTCAAAAATTGCCTTAGATACACCCTCTTTAGGCGGATCTAAAAAGGCTACAAAACCGAGAAAAATCATATCTTTTTCATCAGTTTTAGAATAATGAGCCTTGGTTTCTACTTCTCTGTAGGCAATCGCCAATGTTCGAAATCCCCCCGAACTCAAAGTATTAAATTGATTCTGAATTTTTGATTTTATAGTTTCATCAATTTTATGATTAACATTATTGAGCTGATAACTTTCGCAATTTTTAAAGATTGATTCGGGTGCGCCCTTTGTTATTAATATTTTTTTATTTTTTTCCGAGATAACAATAGAAAGTCTTTTTCGTTCGAAATCAAAGGGTATTTCTTCCACTTTCTTATATTCGCTAATATTAATTTTTTTAAATTCCTTTATGGCATTGTCCAAAGGATTTTGGACTCCGGCATGAAAATAACTATTTAAATAACCGTATAATAAAACGTTTTCAGCGCTATTCCCTTCTATATCAATATATTTAACCAGTTCAATCTTGTCCTTTGTCAAAGTTCCTGTTTTATCAGTACATAATATGTTCATGCTGCCAAAATTTTGGATAGCAGAAAGATTTTTTACAATAACATCCTTAGCAGCCATTTTTATTGAGCCGTGACTCAGAGAAACTGAGATAATGACTGGTAAAAGTTCCGGGGTTAAACCAATGGCAATGGCAATGGCAAAAATAAATGAAGTCAGCCAACCATGGCCAAGTAATGCATTAACTAAAAAAACAAAACTTACAAGGACAATTGTCAATTGCATTATGAAATAACTAAATTTTCTGATATTAACATTAAAATCAGTTTCTGCTTCGGCTTTAACTAAGGTTTCGGCAATTTTTCCAAATTCAGTATTTTTCCCAGTCTTTAATATTTTGACCGTAGCAAAGCCAGTTACTATGCTGGTGCCCATTAAAACCAAGTTGCCGCTTTTTGAAGATAAATTATGTGAATCAACAGGATTTGCCATAGCACTTTTTTCAACTGGAAAAGATTCTCCTGTCAGAACTGCTTGATTTACATAAAGATCATTGCTTTCCAAAATAATGCTGTCAGCCGGCACAACGTCACCTGCAGATAAAAAAATAATATCCCCCGGTACAATATTTTTAAATTCAATTTCGTGTATCTTGCTATCCCGCACAACCGTGGCAGTTACCACGACACGTGAGATTAAATCTTGAACGGCCTTTTCAGATTTATAGCTATTAATAAATTCCAACGTTGCTGATATTAAAATCATTAATATTAAAATTACGGCATTTATATGCTCGCCAACAAAAAATGAAATCAAAGAAGCCCCAATTAATATTAATAATAATGGGCTATTAAACTTTTTCACAAAAGCGATTAGTGGTCTGAATTTTTCACGCGTATAAACTACATTTTCCCCATATTGTCTTATTTTTACCAATGCCTCTTTTGATGTCAGGCCTTGCTTTATAAATTTTTGAGAAATTTCTGCTTCCATGTATATATTTTATCATTTATTGTAATTAATTACATTAATTCTGCCAAACAAATGAATACTAATAATATTGATTCAAAAATTTACAAAAAGCAGTAAAAACATAAAATCCCAAATTTGTCAATATTATCTACTGGGTGCAAAGTTTGGCTATTGATTTTGTATTAATCAAATGATAAAATTAATTTAAATCATAATAAATTCATTAGTGTTTCAATTTTCTATATTTAGCAATTGCGACACTAAAATTTATTTTATATTACATAATTTATTAACATTTTAATGTCAAAACCTCACTAAAATGTTTCACGTGAAACATTTTTCCTATAATGAGAACAAAATATACAATTATGTTGCTCTCGGCCAGATATAAGTCATAATAATATGTATAAAATTATACCTCAAAATAATAAGGCCCTCGGGCAGATAAAAGTATATGTGTAATTCGATAGTAGATTGGTGCTTAATGATAAACTAGTAAATCCGTACTTACGATTCATACGTAAACTTTTATCTGCCCTCGTAGTTCAATGGATAGAACGCGGGATTCCTAATCCTTAGATCCAGGTTCGATTCCTGGTGAGGGCACAAAACTGAGTATAATTGGCCCAGACAAAAAAGGGCCTGCCCAGATGCAAGTCTATGTGTAGGCCTGGTAAAATGGGCCTGCCCCGAAGCAAGTTTATGTGATGGACCTAGAATAAAAGGGGGCCCGCCCCGATAAAAGTTTATGTGAAAAATAGTTTTATGCGTTGTTTGTATATGTACGAAAATTACGCATCGAACACTGATTACACAGACTTTTATCGGGGCCGCTAGCTCAGCTGGTAGAGTACATCCATGCCTGCCCGCCGTAGCAATGGCGGAATATATATATTATGGGCTCTTAGCTCACCTGGTAGAGCGCTTCCATGGCATGGAAGAGGTAAGGGGTTCGATCCCCCTAGAGTCCACTATACCTTTGATGCGTAGGCGGGGCATGGATGGGGTCAGGGGTTCAAGTCACCTGCGGTCCAAAACCGGGCAATTAGCTTCCGCCTTCGCACTTTAGTGCTACGGCGGACAGGCAGCTGGTTCCCCATATTTACACAAACTTAGCTGGTCAAGACATTTAAAAACATAAAAGGGGTTTATAGCTCAGTTGGTTAGAGCGTTCGGTTCACATCCGAAAGGTCAGAGGTTCAAATCCTCTTAAACCCAATATAATTAATAACACTGGTTCGTTTACTCCGCCGAAGCTTTTGCGTAGGCGGAGATCCCAGTATTGCCCAATATGTCATTATCAATAGGAATTGTGGGTTTACCCAATGTTGGCAAATCTACAATATTCAATTCATTAACGCGTCAAAAGGTGGATAGCGCCAATTATCCATTTTGCACCATCAACCCCAATGTTGGCTGCGTTAAGGTACCTGATGAACGCATTGATAAATTAGCTGAAATGTCAAAATCAGAAAAAGTTATTTATTCAACCATTGAATTCATTGATATTGCCGGACTTGTTCGTGGCGCACATAAGGGCGAGGGTTTAGGCAACCAATTTTTATCTAACATTAGGGAATCTAATGCTATTTGTCATATTTTACGACACTATATTAATCCAAATGTTACTCATGTTGAGAATAGAATTAATCCCAAGGATGATTTGGATATTATAAATATTGAGCTGATCATGGCTGATTTACAACAAATTAATAAAAAACTGGAATCTCGCAAAGACACTGATTTATCAGAACTCAAACCTTTGCTACAAAAAATCAAAACTGATTTGGATAATAATGTTCTAATGAAGGATCAAAATCTCAGCGTAGAGCAACTTGAATTATTAAAACAATTTAATTTTTTATCACTCAAGCCATGTTTATATGTTTTTAATGTTGCGGAAACTGATATTAATAAAAGTCCCGAACAAATTTTAAAAGAAGCAGATTTGAATTTGGATCCGGAAAAAGTTATTATTGTTTGCGGCAAGATGGAAGAAGAATTGGCACAATTGCCAGAAAATGAAGTTAAAGAATATTTACAAAATTTGAATGTGGAGCAAACCGGATTAGAAAAAATGATTATAGCCGGTTATAAATTATTAGATTTAATGTCTATGCTGACAACCGGACCAAAAGAAACTAGGGCATGGGAAATTAAAAATGGTACCAAAGCGCCACAAGCTGCTGGCAAAATTCATACTGATTTTGAAAAAGGTTTTGTACGCGTTGAAGTAATTAATTGGGAAGAATTATTGAAATTCGGCTCTTGGGCAAAGGCTAAGGAAAAAGGAATAGTAAGAATGGAGGGTAAGGAATATATAATTAAAAATGGTGATGTGGTTATTTTTCACTTCTCAGAATAAATGATATAATATAAAAATAAGGAAGTAGAAAATGTGTGAAGAATTGAAAAAACTTCAGAAGCAAACTGGTTTGTACCAGGGTGGTGATCTACCAATCACAGAGGAAACTGCAAGAAGTATAAACGCACAAATTGCCGAAGAGGAAAGAGGTAAATTTATTCCTCTCCCTAAAAAAATTAGGGAGGAGAATAAAAGGATTTCAAAAGAATGTAATGATTGGTGGAAAAAACATTTCGGTGAATAAAAATAAAATAAAAACCGTCCTATTAAGACGGTTTTTATTTTTACTATAAAAAAGTTTATCAACATTGATTTTTGTCTAAGATAAGCAATTTATAGGTTGAACCCCAATTGTGTTCATTTGCTATATATTTAAAATTTGTTATAATCAAAATATTAAAATGTCTATAAGGAGGTAATGCTAATGCAGAGAGGGATCTTCCGCAGATCCATGACTCGCTGGTATCGGCAAATCAAGCTTTATGCTTGGTTAAATTTCCGTGCCCAGTCATGGAAAAAGCAATTTAATTAAATTAGTTGAAAAAGTAATAATGTAAAAAAAGTATTGAATGAAAATGTTATAAGGCTAATTTCAAAAAAACGGGGTTCATTTCTGAACCCCGTTTAAAATTGCTATAATTATTCTTTTTCAAAAATTAATATATCGCGCCAGATAAACTGCTTGGGACGCCAGTAAATTAAATCATCAATATTTAAAACTTTAAATCCCAATTGTTGAACTTTTTCAAATATAGCCAATCGCATACTTTGATTATTTATTTGAAAAATAGGGAAGACAATAATTATTTTGCCATTGGGTTTAAGAATTTTTTTGAATTGCTCAAAAGCAGAAAAATACAAAGCATCCAATTCTTTAATAATAATATCAATTTGTTTTATTCCTTCTGACCCTTTAAGCGCAGGTCCAAGATATGGTTCGGTGATAATCGTATCAATAGAATTTTCAGCAAATTCTTTATCTAAGCTTTCCACTGATAAATCTAATAGTTTAATATCTGAAATATCTAAATGATATTTTTCTGCCAACCAATCTAAATTTTGTTTTGAATCTTCAATTGCTTTTTTGCTGTTATCACTGCCAATTAAATTTTTATAACCCATTAACAAGGCTTCCTGCAAAATTGTACCAGAACCGCAAAAAGGATCTAGGATCACTGCATCATTTTTGGCTTGGGCCAAATTAACCATCATGCGCGCTAACTTCGGAGGTAGCATGCCAGAAACATCATCTCGGCCTGGCCGAGCATAGTCACGCGCACCAAATTCCTCAAAAGGTTGAACTGCTATAGTCTGACCAACAATTATTTCGCTATCTTTGGCAAGGAAACATATTTCAGCTCCATTTTCCAATAATTTGTTCTTTTTTACAATAACTGAGGATAACTCCAACTCTTTACTTGTTACCCAGCGCGAACTGATATTTTTCTCTTCACGCAGTTTTCTTTTAATCTCCATGGCCACTGGCTCTAACTTCCTTACCAAGTGCTTTATAGATGCTTTTTGGCCTAAATTATATATACTAAAGCCGAAAAATACCTTACCTTGGCCAAATTTTACCAAATCAAAGAATTTATCTTCAAAATCCTCTAAATTTTCTATCGTATCTAAAATTTTGCCAATTTTTATGGTTCCACCCAGACGATTATTTAGCCAATTCACATCAAGTTCTTTTTCAACTTCTAAAATCAAGATATTGTTTCTATGTTCTATATTCTTTGTTCTATATTCTAAGGTAGCCAAAACAGCCTCAATCTCGGCTTTGGATAGTATTGGATTTTTACCTAAGATAAAAAAGTATTGCATATATATTATCTAGATCATATCGCAAAAATCTGTTTTTTTCAAGGCTTGTTTTGGTGGCATTTTTTGTTATAATTAAGGCAAATAAAATTATATTACGCGGCTCGTTTCTGATACCAAGTCATGTACCAAAGACGCAAAGTATGCGCATAGAAACGAGATCGCTGAAATATATGTTTTTCTTTTGGGCTAACGCCCAACTCTTAAAAAGAATTTAATTTTGTTTTTTATTAATTTATAGAGATATATGGGAAAAATAGAATCAATTAGATATGACCAAGCAAGAATTACACTTGATGATTCTTGTGTTCGGTTATTTGTAAAATATAAAGGTAAGTATTGTTCTGACATTAGAATTTGGAAGCTGCCCAAATCCAATAATCTTTTTAGTATGTTTAATAGCAAAAATTTATTTTGGGCGGTTTGTAATGATGCAGCTATAACTCTACACGGCTGGTTTGATAAAAAAGGAAATTTGCTCACTATTTTAGCTAATAAAATAGAACGATGCTCTAACGAGGAAGATTTGAAGCGTTTTTGCCTTAATCTTGAAAATATTATTACAGAAGGAATGCCCTTGGATATTAATGAGTTTTAATCATAAAAACTTTTTCATTCTACAAATATTATTATGCTACAAAAATTAGGAGAAAAATTAG
>CAIXNZ010000088.1 GCA_903920975.1 Candidatus Falkowiibacteriota bacterium
AGCTTATCAAAAACATCTCTCGTATCTGAATATTTATATTTTAAAAATTTGGCGATTCTCAAAGACAATTTAAAAGTTACCTCGTTAGAATTATCATTAAATAAACTTTCATAAGCAACCGCAATATAAATCAATTTTAAAATATCATCACCCCAAAACACTCTCTCTGTAAAATTTATAGCATTTTTAAGCGGTGTATGTTGTGTCGAATTATTCAAAATATTAAAAATTTTTTTATATAATTCATCTAAATCAACAAGTTCTTTCCCCTTCGCGGTATATAATTTTGTTTTTATTGTTCCCATTTCTTTATCAAGTATATACCGATTTTTACCGTAAATACCGCCGGGAAAATAATATCTAAGATAACAATTACATCCAAAAATAATTCTAGCAACTAATAAAACATTATTAAATTTTTTTATTGGAATTTGATTATTAAAATATTCGAGCCAATTGTCTTTGTTGCAATTTAATACTAATTTCAACTCGCATTGATCTAAATCAATGACTTTACTTTTAAACATTGCATTTGCTATTTTGAGATCTCCACCATCTACACGGTAATCAAATTTTTGCAATACAATACCATCAAAAAATTTATAAGCAGAAAATTTTTCATAATCATCAATAGTTAATCCTTTAACAACACCGATAAAATTCATAATTTTTTATTTATCCTTAATTGTAAATTGTTAATTGTGCATTGAAAATTGCAATTTACCAGCTTCCTCCCCCGCCACCGCCTCCGCCTCCGCCAGAACCCCCGCCTCCGCCAAAGCCGCTGGAACCGCTTGAGGCAGAAGCTGGCGCTGAACTAAAAGTTGAGCGGACATCAGAACCAAAGCTATTTAAATTATTAACTAGTATTAAAGAGGTGAAATTTGCTGATGTGGGATCATTATACCAGCTGGGCTTTGTATTATAAATATCTGCAAATTGCTTGGCCCATTCTTTTTCCACGCCCAAAACCATGGCATAGGGCAAACAAGATTCAAAGGTCTGGGGATTTTTTGCTGGCGCGTTATGAAAATTAATTCTGTCTTTTTCAGCCACGGTTAAATATAGTTTTAAGCCCAAGACATGCTCTTTAGCCAAAACTCCTTTTTTTGTCCTGGCTGGCATAGAAAAACCAAAAATTGCTGTCATAATGCCGCATAGTATAAAACTAAACATGGCCAAACCGCCAAAGATTGGACCCGCGAAAAAGGTAATGAAAATTAGAGCAATGCCCACGCCAATATAAGCGCCCCTGACAGTATTGGGATTGGCTTTAAAATAGCCCTTTTCAGTCAAATTTTTATAAAGTTGTCCCTTTAATTTGGCTAAATCTTTGTAAAATTTTTCTTCCAAATCAGAGAGTTTAATCTGCGATTTTGTGCCAAATATTGCCCTGATTAATTCTTGGTCAAAGCTATTTGGCAAGTCAGTTTCGGGTTTGAGTTTATCCAAAATATAATCAGCATTTTCTTTAGTAATTTTCAGATAGCCTTTGGTAGCCAAATAAATCAATTCCGCTGAAACATCCTTATTATCAGCTTTCTCATCTAACAATGTACCCACTTCAGCAGGAATCATATTGTCTGGCGCGTCAAATTCGGCGATTATTACTTTGCGGCCTTGCGCATCGCGACCATGAGTGTACCAGCGGTAAAATAATAAAAGGAACACCAGAATTGGCAAAAATAAAATCCAATTATCTTTTATTGTTTCCCAAATTGTTTGCCAGAGGGTCGGCTGATAAACAATGCCCTTGGGCCAACCAGCCACAATTGTTAAGCCTTCATCAGCATTTAATTCATCTTGAGAAAAAATAATTTCCTTAACAAAACCATTTTCATCATTTTTAATTAAATCTATTTTTGCGCAAGAAGCAGTACTGCCATATGGTCCGCTAAAGCATTGCTTCATGACTTGAGACTCGGCAAAGCCAATTGGTAAAATAATTTTGGCGCTGGATTTTAAAATAGGTACTGGCCACTGGTCGCCTGTCACATTCCAGTACAATTCATCATGGTCATTGAAATAATTAATGGCTCGATTAATCGTGTAGTTGATAAAATAAGTTTTTTTGCCTGTGACTAAAATATCAGCATCGCCTATTTTAATATTTACATCATTGCCCGGGTAAGTGATGTCAGTGGTATAAGAAGAGCCAGTTTCATCTGTTACGCTTATGTCAGATATTCTGAAATTAAAATTGCCTCCTCGCGCTTTGTATTTGATGGGAATATACCTAAAAATGCCATGGCGCTCCAGATCGCCAAAGTTATAATCAATTTTTTCAGAAACATTAATGGTGGCGTCTTGATTAATATTAATAGTCACATCATAATTATCAATTTGTTCCTGCGCAAAGACTGGCAAAGCTAGAAGCAAACCGGCTAAAACCACAAAAGCTAATAGATATTTTTTCATAAAAATATAATTAATTTATAGCTTAATCATACTAAAAATACCTGATATACTCAAATAAACCCTTGACATAAATCAAAATTCATAGTAAGGTCAAATATCAAACAAAGTCCGCCTTCGCTAAAGCTATGGCGGACATAGGGAGGTAAAAATGGATAATTTATCTTCTCGTTTGGATGAATCAGAATCAAAAAGAATGTTTTCGCAAGATACGACTATCATAATTTGTTTGAATATATTTGAAATCGATATCCTGATTTCACAGATTAACAGTTCGTATCTGGCAGATCTTATCAGGCTCAATGAGCAATCGTTTAAACAATTTGCTGCTTCAACCGGCTCACCCAATCCAGAAGTTTATTTAAAAAAATTGGAATGGGCAATTCGAGATCAAAAGTTAAACTATGATAAAGAGCAGGTCATTGTTCTGACACGCGAACAATGGAAGATTGCCACGCTTGTACTCGGTTCTTTCCATACTTATTTAGATACACACTCAAATTCCATGAGTGACCTTGCCTACTTAAAGGCCAGGGATTGTGTGGAATCAGTAATGTTTAAAATTGCTATTGAAATTCCCGCTTCAAAAAAAAGAGTGCTTCATTAAACCCCGAGTAAAATCGGGGTTTTTTATTTAATTTTAGCCAAAATATTACTTCAACCTATTGACAATACTATATATTTATGTTAATATATATAATTGGTAAAATGTATATTAAAATTTAAACCCCTAGACAAAGGAGGAATAAAATGACAGTTGTGATGGCTTACACTAACAGTGCGAAACCGAGATTATTGAACATTAAAGACGAAAAGATTACTGCGATCTATTCCGACTTCTATGCCTGGTCAAAGCTCATCGCGGGAAAGCTGAATGGCGTGGCAAAGGCTGACGAGTTCTACGCTCTGGCCGAGGAGTGCATTTTTGCGCAAAGAGCGAAGATGCCAAGATGCATTCAGAACAAGGGGGTTAATTATCTGTACAAAAAAATCCCCGAACTGGCCAAAGTCTGCTTTGCAGAGTATCCCGAATTCATCGCGGAGGTCGAGCGCATTGCCAGTGCCAAGGACCGGCAAATCAAGGAAACCCTTGATGCTGACCCGGCACTTCGGACAGTCTGCGCCGTAGCAGTTTAAATTTAAAGAGGGTTCCCAACGCGGAACCCTCTTTTTCTTTTATTTAAAATATAATTTTTTAATATTAACGACCTTGTCGGCGCTGTCCCCTTTGCCCAGAATTGCGGCCTCGTTGATTAAAGGGCCGTCTTCTGCGGCTATAACCAAAACCATGCTGTTCCTGTCTCTGCGGGTAAAAAGGTCTTTGTCCTGTCTGAGCCATGGGTACAAATTTATGCTGCCTTTGTGGCGGTAATTCAGGTACTTGAGAAATTGGCAAGGTTTTCCTGATTAAGCGTTCAATGTCACGCAATTCTTTGCGTTGTTCTGGCATGGCCAGAGAAATTGCATGGCCGTTTACCCCGGCTCTGGCTGTCCTGCCAATGCGATGCACATAATCTTCAGTATTGGTCGGTAAATCATAATTAATGACTAACTCAATGCCAGTCACATCAATACCCCTCGAAGCTATGTCAGTGGCTACTAAAACACGGTATTTACCTGACTTAAATCCGGCCAAGGCCTCTTTGCGCTGAGCCAGGGTGCGCTCTGAATGTATTTCCGCGGAGCTGTGGTTCATATCCCTAATGGCTCTGGCTAGTTTTCTGGCGCCATATTTTGTTCTGGTAAAAATAAGGGTTGGGCCCAAGTATTGCTCTAAAAGTTTATCCACTAATCTTGTTTTATCAGCTTTGGGAATGATAAATATTTCCTGAGTTAAATGTTCGGCAATTGAGCCGGTCGGTGCGACTTCTATTCTGATTGGCAGTTTCATATAGCTGGTGGCCATTTTCATAATTTCCGCCGGTATGGTGGCGGAAAAAAGCATTGTTTGGCGTTGACTTGGCAATGTTTGAAAAATTCTTTTAATCTGCGGGGCAAAGCCCATGTCCAGCATGCGATCGGCTTCATCCAAAACAACTATTTTAACATTTTTCAAATTGGCTGTTTTTTGCTGCAAATGATCATTAAGCCGACCAGGCGTGGCAATAATAATATGCGGCTGACGGCTGAGCGCTTGGATTTGCGGACGGATGGGTGTGCCGCCAATGAGTACGACTGTTTTTAAACCCAATCTTGCACCTACTTTGTTTAAGGCCTCATCAACCTGAAGAGCAAGTTCGCGAGTCGGTAAAACTATCAGTCCCTGGCCACTAAGCTGATTTAAACGTTGAATCATGGGAATGCCAAAAGCCAGGGTTTTACCCGTGCCTGTTTGCGCCACACCAACCAGATCTTTACCCTGCAAAGCAGGCGGAATAGCTTGACGCTGGATTAAGGTCGGAATTTTAAAATTTAATCTGTTTAGCACTTCCATTAAACTCGGCGCAATGCCCAAACCAAAAAATCCTGAATTGACTGGCTGGTTGTGATGATTATTGTGATTCATAAAAATATTTAAAAATAAAATTTGTTTGGATTTTATTACCTTAATCTTATTACAAAATCTACTTTATCGCAAGAAAAAAATCACTTCGCGTAACGAGGTGATTTTTTTATTTATCTTATTCTGTTGTTTGGCCGTCAAATTCAGGGCTATCAGCTTCAGCCTCGGCTTTAGTGGCGCGCACAACTTTATCCTGATGATGGGCAGGAGAATAAATTGTGTAGAGTTTTAAATCATCGGTTGCTGAAGTATTGATAATATTATGCTGTGAGCCAGCTGGCACTATAATTACCGAGCCATTGCCCAAAACATATTCATTACCGTCAATAATGGCCTTGCCCTCACCTGCCTCAAAACGGAAAAACTGGTCATTATCAGTGTGCACTTCCATGCCAATTTCTTCATTGGGTAATAATCTCATTAAAACTAACTGGCAATGCTTGGCAGTATAAAGCACCTGGCGAAAATTGGTATTGGCCAAAGTGGCGTTTTCAATATTAGCGTTAAATCCTTTCATAAAATTAGTTTAGATTATTTAATTATTTAATAAATACTAGTAGATAACTACGGCTTTTCTATCAAGCTTGTCCCAGTTTTTTTGAAAATCACGCATGGTCATTCTTATCCTGCCAAAGATGGGATCCAAAAGAATCATTAATTTTGGATTATCTGATTGTCCGGTAAAGCCTATTAAAGTTCGGGCGTGTTCATCAAGTTTGGCATTAATAATTTTTCCCTCTGGCGTTGTCCATGAAATATCTTTGCCACTGCCGACCACTCCCCAAACAACAATCGGATTATTATCGGATAATTCTATTATTAAGTCACTGATGGTTCCATTATTAATAATTTTGGTCGCGCGATATTTAGAAGCCAAATCATAAATCGGCTTTTCATAAACACCATAGCCAGTATTAGGCATAGTGCCATTAATATTGCCGACAAAGCCCAGATTAGGATCGCCCCAGATGTTGCCGACTTGGCGAGGACCTGCGTCAGAAACAGGTAATTGCGCGATTAATTCATTCTCAGTAACTTTTACTCCTTTATAATTCAAAGCCATTAACAAAGAAGCCACTTCGCAAGAGAGCGCGTGCTCTTGATAGTGCTGTGGGACTTTCAGATCAACAGCTGGATTAACTGGCAAGATGGCCGTGGCTTTGTAAACAATTTTTTTAACCACATTTACCTCACCTTTGGGATCATCAATTGTTAATTCAAACACCACCCAGGCAATAAATAAAGAAATAGCTACCAAAAGAAAGACAAAAATCTTAAATTTTTTAGTTTTATAAGCTATCATAATCTAAAAATATTATTTACTCTTATTATACTATATTTTTCCATTCATAAGAAATTCTATTTGAGATAGAAAGGCGTTCCGCAATGCGGAACGCCTTATTTCTTTTGGCAAATGTAGCTACTTCAGCACTTTATGCGTAC
>CAIXNZ010000089.1 GCA_903920975.1 Candidatus Falkowiibacteriota bacterium
GGACTTTTCCCAAATCAGAAATTTTCAGACCCTCAATCTGATTGGCCAGCTTAATAGCTTTGTCGCCCATATGCATGCGCATATTCAAAATTATATCACTAATCAAATCATAATAGGGCTTAAGTTGCGCTGGCACATCTTTATAATCAAAATTTGAGACTATTATTTTTCGGCTTTTATTAATAAAGTGCACTATAGTTAAAACGAGAGCTAGACTCAAAATAACCGCTAAAGCCAAAATCATTAATTGGTCTAGGAAAAAACCGAAAAATTTATATTCCACAAAAAAGGGCAGGCGCGTAATGGCCGGAACTTTTTGGTCAGGGTAAATCATGTCAGCCGAGATAAAATATTTGCCCGGTCTTAGATTGGGCGGAATTTTGACCTGCTTGATGAAATTTGCGGTTGTTTCCACGGCCACTGTTTCCAGTTCTTCAGAAATAATTATTTTATCGGCATTCTCAATTCTGTATGTAATCTGCACATCAACGCGGCCGCTGCCGCCCATATTCAATAATTTAATGGCCACTGGCAAGCTTTCACCAGGTGCCACTTTTTGGAATTGATCAATCGTTGTCACTTCAATTTTATTAAGCCCTTGCGCCAGAACAAAACTGCTTGAGATGCAAAAAAGGCAGCTAATAAAAACAACAATTAATATTTTGTAAATTATTTTCGTCATCTGTTTGATAATTTTATCATATCATATATTTACTGGAATTTGAATATTAAAAATTAAATAAGCCAAGGTTTATTGCGCCCTGGCTTATTGAATTAATCCGTCTATTTAAATTTTTTTTATTCTCTTTTTCTAACCAGAAGCCAGGCTATTATTAAAATAAATAACAGACCAATTACGCCCAAGGTGACATAAAATTCCAGCCAGGATCGCTTGACCGTGTTGGCTTGGATGTCAAATAAGGTGACTTTTTCTTGCTGGGTTTTTATATAGTCAGCTATGGCCAAATTTCCCAAGCTGTTGTTATCGGCTTTATCTATGGCCTTGAGATAGACATTCTTAGCCCCAATTTCATCTTGATTCAAAGTGTATGGGCTTTCGGCATTCTTATATTCACCGCTGTCAAATTTTATTTGATAATGATCAAGGCCGGATAAACTGTCGGTTGAAGCAAAGAATATCTGGTAAGTATTAACACCATTATTGTCTGGTTGAGCCGTGATGATCGGCTGAGGTTTGGAGGGCGGTTCAGTATCAATTTTCAAGGTATAGGCCACAAGGTTGCTATAATCATTGGGATATTTGGCCTTTAAATAGAAATACCAGATGCCATCAGAGAGTGCCAGAGTGCTTTCGGTATTTTTTGTGGTGGTAATTTCTGTACCAATATCATCAAGTTGATCCTGCGATAGCTTGGTAATAAAGCCAACTACCTTGTCGGGCTGGGTCCAATTCAAGACAACATTATTATTTTTTGACCAGGTGTCGTCTGGGTTTGTGGCAGAACTAATTTGAGGGTCAATGATTTGGATATTCTCAGCCGGGGTGGTAGTTTTTTTTGGTTCAACAGGTACTAAAGACCCTAGGGTAAGAGTGACACTATTTCCTCCGCTATAAATATCTTTGGGCTCGGGAGTTATCAGGCGCGAGCCAGAAACCAAGGAAATTGTGGCGCTGCCGTCTTTAATGACTTTAAAACTAACAGTACCCAGCAGGCCGTTTCCAGCTGTTCCGTCTCCAATGCGATAACCGCCGACGTAGATGGTGCCGCCACTAATTATTTCTCCCGGACTTTTTTGGGGAAAAAGACTAGCCAGGGTAAAGCCCTGGGCCTTCAAAAGATCTGCGGGGTAATTTATTTTGGCTCGAGCCACCTGCAATGTATTACCCCCGCTTGAAACTGAAATCTGTACATTAAAAACATCGCCAACTTTTAAGCTGGTTTTATTTGTTGCCAGAGAAAGCGTGGCACTGCCAGCGTCAGCAGGGCAGGGGGAAAAGAGCGACAAGGCGAGTATCAGCAATGTAAAAATAAATATTTTTTTCATATGGTTTATGTATTTAAAACATTTTTAATTTAAAATGACCAATTGCTGACCAGATAGGCCAGATCCAAGTCATCAATTATTCCGTCATTATTAAAATCCGCCTGAGCATAACTTTTGCCCCAATTAGAAACTAACATGGCTAAATCTAAATCATCTGTAATTCCATCGCCGGTTACATCAGCAGAATATGTTCTGGTAATTAAGACAGTTATTACTGTGCTGCTATTTCCCAGCGTGTCTTGGCCAAGAATAGCAAAAGAATTTATCCCCAAAATTAATGATTGTGATGCTGTCCAGGTCGTAGCCGAGGGATATTTTGTATTAGCTGAAGAATTATTTATCAAAACAGCCAGTCCAGCGCTGCGAGTACCGCTTATAGAAATTGATAAAGCAGAAGTGGTATTGGGTAGATTGTTTACTGTAATAACAGGAACGACTGGTGGGGGCGGTAAATTCAGATTTGTATTAATATTAATAGGTGGTGGTAAATCTCCGCCGCCGCCTCCGCCGCCATAACCAAAGGCTATTTTAATACCCCAAAAAGTTCCGCCACCCAAAAGGCTGGTAGAAAAAATTATACAAATAAAAACAATTAACCAACCTATTAATTTATAAGCTATTTTACGCATTTCATTTTTTGTTATTTTTTGTCATTAAATCATTTCTGCTTCTAAAATTTCCAACAGATATATATAGTTAATTATAATAATTTTTAACTGGTTATGTCAATGAATTTTATGCACTTTTTGTGCTAATCTTAGCTTAATTTTAATTTTATGTATTTTTAATATTTTTTTTATAATTTACTCGTCAATTTATTAAAAATTACCTAGTTTGTACAGGATAATTTCTGGCGCCGAATAAATTTTTTGCAGTTTACTTGAAGTCAGAAATAAATATTCAAAATTATCCTGGTTGATTAAGTCTTGGCTAAAAATAATATATTTGATGTTTTTTTGTAAAAAATCAGCCATAATGTCATCTGGTTTTTTGTTTGATGTGATTATTAAATTTTCAATTTGCTGGTACTCAGCTGATTTTGTTTGGCTAAAAACATTGTCTAGCTCCATATTTTGTCCCTGGATAATTTTTGGTCCAAAAAATTTAGCAGCAGGATCAATTGTAACTAGATTGTTATTAAATTCTAAAGAAAAATATTGATGCCATGGCAGAAATAATACCTGATAATTTGTTTTATCTTGATCAAGCAGTTGATTAACTTGCTCCCAGGATTTCGGATACCAGACCGGTTGCAGTTGTCTGGCAAAGCCGCCCAGCATAGGGTAGGTATATAAAAAAGGAATTAAAAATAAGGCATATAAAATGATTTTTTTAAATTTTTTTTCCTGAAGTTTTTGATTTATAAATACAATCCCGATAGCTCCAAAATAAGCATAGCTTAAAATTAATAAACCGCTAAATTTATTCGTATCTCTAAAGCCCGGCCAGAAAAAAATATTATCAAAAAGCCATTGGTTGATTGGCCCCAAAATCGTATTTCCTATTCCGCAGGAAAAGATAAATGCCAGGCAGCCAGAAATTAAAAAAAATATTGTTTTTTGACGATAGTTTTTATTTTTCAGTCCGTAATAAATGCCCAGAATAATTATAATAAACAAAAGAGCAGAGATTGTCAGCCAGAAAATAAAATTATTTTTCGGCCACAGCCAATATTGAGCCCAGGGTTGGTTTTCATTCCAGAAACCGTAAAGAGCCAAAACATTTAAGCTGGTGCCTAATCTGGAATCGCTTGAAGTTTTGAAGGCCTCAATATTTTCTTGGTTAAAATTATTGATAATTGATTTGGGCTGATTAATTAAATAGGGGATTAGCCAATAACTGCTTATTATCAAAAATATAAATCCGTTTATCAGGGTAAATTTAAAAATATCTGCCAGTTGTTTTTTATTTTTAGAGATTAAATTTTTAAGGATTTGATAGAGTAAATATATTGTTAAGATTAAAATTACCATGACTAAAAATTGTAAAGAAAATATGCCGATTAAAAATAAGATGCCAAACAGCCACGCTGAATTTTGCCAGTTCGGATTTTTAGCAAATTTAAATAAATAAAAAATAAATATGGGCAAAAGGGCATAGCTAAAAAGATGAGTCCAATGGCCGGCTAGAAATCTCTCATAGACAAAAGGATTAATGGTATAAAATAAAGCGGCCCAGTAATTGGCATAATATTTTTTTGGAACTGGCAGATATTTTAGAGCCAGATA
>CAIXNZ010000090.1 GCA_903920975.1 Candidatus Falkowiibacteriota bacterium
AGCTAATAATATAAAATATCATGATATTTGCTATTTGTCAATGTTTATAATAGAAAAAAGACGAGATTACTCTCGTCTTTTGTTGTGTTTTTTAGTTCGCTTGGAAACTGTTTTTTTTCGAGGTAGGACGATTACTTTCAGCGTGTATGGCCATGTTTTCTTTTTTGTTACAGTTGTACTTCTTCTCTCAGCCATTTACCCTCCCGTCGTACTTTTTTAATTTAGTGCAAATGTGGCGGCACTGGGTTGTGATCTGAGCGGCAGCCATTGCAATAGCCACCCTCATCAATCGTGTATCCACATTTGCCACAGCGATTGCCGAAATTTGTTGAACCACGAACCTGCTTTTCCAGCAAAGACGCCGGAATGAGCATAGGCGTTCTTGTTCCGGTTTTCGGATCGACATCAATCACTCGAACCATTTTTTTGTCTGGCATTTTTCCTCCTTTTCTTTAGTTTTATCCCATTTCTTGGCAGGTTTCGCATAGCCGACAACGTACGTTTCCACACTTTTTTGGTGCAGTTTTGTCTCTTGATTCTTTTTCGGAAATAAAATTTTCAAGCATTTGGCACAGCTTTTCCAATTCCCCGACTTCATATTTGCCGCCGGCAATGTCCAGCATTTTATTTTGGCAAATAATTATCATGGCTTCAAAGCTTGAGTTATTGGCCATGTGCAGAATTTTGCAAATTTCATTAATTTGCGGTTGCGAATATTTCTTCTGATGAACTAGTAATAAAATCACAGTACACAAATTGCTGAATCTTTGCAGATTCGCCAGGATCTCTTTTTTGGATATTTCTCGAGTCACTTTTATGTCCCTCCTCTTTTTTAATTTTAAAACAACATATTAAATTATATTATATTTTATTCATTTTGTCAATAGATTTTTACCCAAATTATTGCTATTATATAAATAGAGTTATGGCGTTATAGACTATAGCGCTATGGTTCAGAAATTTAATTAATAATTTAATGAAATTATATGGAATATTTAGCTTTTGACCTAAATACAGCGTATCAGGAGATAAAAGAAAGAGCGGAGGCGGCCCCAGTCACAGCCAAAGCAGCTTGGGATGAAATGGTTATAGATTATATTAATGAAAAATTGGAAGTGGGTGAGCTTGATAAAGATGAGAATACAGAAGGCATGATTGAGGATTTGAAAAATATGTGGCCAGAGTATGAGAAAAATTTGAATATTAGATAAATAAGGCGAAAACCATCGCATGAATGTCACCCTGAGCTTGTCGAAGGGTGCATTCATGCTTCGACATGCTCAGCATGACAATAGGTTTTCGCCCTTTTTGTTTGCCTTGACATTTTATAATTTTTGTGATAATATTAGATATTAAATCCATATCAAAGTGGTATGGTCTGGCCGCGAATACCGGCTGGAGAAAGTACTTTGTAAATGCATATACTTGCGAAATAGGAGGGGAAATGATTAAGAACAATGAGAGCTTTGTAGCTGCCGTAGATTACGGTTTAACCCTGGATCAGATGATTGATAATTGCAGTTTTGACGTAATACAGAAAGATATCAATAAAAAAAATTTTATCGTTTCTGGAGTGGGTTTACAGAAAGTTGAATTATCTCTGTTACATATTAATCGGGTGATAACGACCGAAGAAGTATTATCACTTATGGATAAAGGAAATTTGGTCCCTGCTAGACTAGAACATTTATTGGCCATTATTCCAATTTTTTCAAAAATGTATACAACATTTCCACCCGTAATAGCACTGGGAACTATTTGGAAAGATGGGACGGGCCAATATTGCACATATTTTACAATGGGTCATGGACTAGGCAGACGGCTCCTTGTTGACTGCGCGACTAATGCTGCTGATAAAGGTCAATGGCGTGCGATGTCTCGCTTTCTCGTTGTTCGTAAATAATTTTTAGGTATTTAACCCCTCATCTGAAAAGGTGAGGGGTTTTTCTATTGCCTTGACATTTTATTAATTTTGGGATAATATAATATATCAAATCCATATCATGGTGATATGGTTACATTAACGATATTAGCAGGTTCATTTAAAAATTTAAAAAAGGAGGACGAGATGGGTATCATAGAATATCTTGTGAAGACAAAATCGCATAAAGTTATCGTAGATTACGATTTAACCTTTTCAGAAATGGTTAAAAGATGCAACTTTGATACTGGGGTTAGCGATAACTTGAATGAAAAAAATTTTATTATCAATGGGACTGGGCGGCATGAATGCGAATTGGTACTAGTTCATTTTAGGGAGCACAATCCTACAAGCAAAATATTGGAGTATATGAATGAACATGGATTAGAGGCGGCTAGGCTCGAGCATCTATTTGCACTTGTGCCAACTTTCCCAATACGCCCTGATCCTAAGTCGAACCAGTTTTTCCATATAATAGTTCTCGGCAGCATTTGGAAAAATGATGGTAATTATTATTGCCCTATCGTATATGTTGATTGGGGATTGCAACTGGGGCTTGATTGCTCTGCTCATGATGAGGGACGTCATACACAGGATAGAATTTGGGATCCAATTCCCAGGTTTCTTGCGGTTCGTAAATAAATTTTTATATTTAAATCCTCGCATATTTTATGTGGGGATTTTTTTATTCCAAAAAAGTCATTTTTAGGGTATAATTATAAGAGATTTAATATTTAAGGTTCATGCTTCAGTTCGGCTACGCTCACTGTAAACTTTTAACAATGTCCTGAGCTTGCCGAAGGACTCAGCATGACAATTTATATGGCTAAAAAAATAATAAAAATAAACCACATTGCCAAGATGGAAGGGCATACGGATTTTGTGGCCGCTATTATTAATGGCGATGTGAAAAAAGCGAAAATGGAAACCCAGGAAGGCGCGCGTTTGATTGAGGCCTGTCTTTTGGGCCGTGACTATTTTGAGGTCCCATTGATTGTGGGCAGAATTTGCGGCATTTGTCCGATTGTCCATTATTTATCTTCTACGCAGGCCATAGAAGAGGCTTTTGGCGTAAAAGTCAGCGAGCAGACAATTCTTTTGCGAAAAATTATGGAATGGTTGCAGATTATTCATTCCCATGCCTTGCATTTATTTTTTCTTTCCATTCCAGATTTTTTTGGCATTGAAAATGATTTAACTTTTATCAAAAAATATTCCAAGGAAACTAATGCAGCTTTACGCGTCAGACAATTTGCCATTGACCTCGTGGAATTGATTGGCGGCAGAATTGTTCATCCTTTAACAATTGAAGTCGGCGGATTTAAAAAATTACCTTCAATGGAAGAAATAAATAGGGGCATGAAAAATTATAAAGCGCTTTTGGACGACGCTGTTATGATGGTGGAATTTGCCAAAAAACTTCCATATCCCAAATTCAAGCGCGAAACAGAAAATATTGCCTTATATAATAAAAATGAATATGAAATTTTATCTGGCGATGTAGTGACTTCAAGCGGCAAAAGATTTAAGGTTAAAGATTTTTACAAGCAAATAAAAGAATTACATCAGCCATATGAAAAAGTAAAAAGAACAGAATTTAATGACAAGCCATATTTAACCGGTGCTTTGGCTCGCGTAAATTTAAATTTCAATAGATTAAATCCGCTGGCCAAGAAATTATGGAAAAGCACTAACATTGCCTTGCCTTGCTATAACACTTTTTACAATGTTTATGCTCAGGCAGTTGAAGTTGTTCAAGCGCTGGAAGAAATTAAAAAATTACTAGCACAGCTTGAAAAAATTGACCAGAAAAATACCAAAGTTAAATTTACGGTCAAAGCAGGCGAGGGTTATGGCGCAGTTGAAGCTCCGCGGGGAATTTTATTTGATTATTATAAAATAGATAAGAACGGAAAGATTTTACAAGCCAATATAATTACTCCCACAGCGCAATTTTTAGCCAATTTGGAAGCTGATTTATTAGCTTATTTGCCCAATGTTTACAAAATGCCAGAACATGAACGCACTATAAAGATTAGAACTTTGATTCGCGCTTATGATCCGTGCATTTCTTGCGCTACTCATTAATTTTTATGCCCCACTTCAGTGGGCCTGCTTTGGGCAAGGCACAAGCCTGCTAAAGCAGGGAATAAATTTCTATGCAACGTTTTTTTCTCAATCAACCCATTGAAGATCCCCAAAGTATTGTAATTAAAGATAAAGACATTATTAAAAAAATCACCAAAGTTTTACGCAAGCAAATTGGCGATACGATTTTTATTTTTGATTCAGCAAATGAAGAATTTGAAGTGCAGATTATACATATGGCTGAGAAAGAAATAGTTTGTCGCTTGGTTAATCGAGTGGAAATCGATAGGGAGTTGCCCATTGAAATAAATTTATATCAGGCACTCTTAAAAAAAGACAAACTGGAATGGATTTGCCAGAAAGTGACTGAAATTGGAATTAAAAGCATTACGCCGATTATTTCTGAAAATTGCGTGGTTAAAGACTTGAACTCAAACAAAGCCAAGCGCTATCAAAAAATTATTGAAGAAGCGACAGCGCAATCAGGAGGAAAAATTCCTACGGCTTTTTATAAAATTAAAAATTTTGAAGAAGTTATTTTAGGTTTAAAACAAAATGAACTAAATCTTATTGCTCACGAAGATGAGAGACAAAATAAACTTTTTGATATTTTGAATGAAAAGCGAGTAAATAAAATTAATATTTTAATCGGACCCGAAGGCGGATTTTCGCAAGATGAAATTAATTTGGCTTTAAGAAATAGCGTGGTGCCAGTAAGTTTAGGTAAAAGAATTTTACGAGCAGAGACGGCGGCGATTTTAGCTAGTGGTTTAATAGCATTGTCACACTGAGCTTGTCGAAGTGTACAATGCGTTTATTTAACGTCATGCTTCGACAGGCTCAGCATGACAAACTATTATGCATGACCTACACGAAGCTGATAAAATTTTGAAAGTTATTTTAGATTATGCCCAGAAAAATAATTTAAAAAAAGTTACTAAAGCCGTAATTGATATTGGCAGCATTACAGAACACGGGGAAGAGCTTTTGCCAGCTAATGTGCAATTTAACATTATAATGCTGGCGCAGGGCACGATTGCCGAGAATTTGGAAATTATAATAAATAAAACTCATGGCGACAGTTGGGTTTTAAAGGAAATAGAAGGTGAATAATTGATTATTTTTTGCTATAATAAAATTATGCAATTAAAATCCATTGAACAAATTAAAAATCTAAAAAATAAGCGTGTTTTAGTACGCGTTGATTATAATGTTGATATTGCCAAAGGCAAAGTAACAGAACCCGAAAGAATTGACAGGACTTTCACTACTATTAATTATTTGGTCAAAAATAAAGCTAAGGTAATATTGATGTCTCATTTGGGCAGGCCAGATGGACAGCGGGTGGAAAAATACAGCCTGAGGCCGGTTTATGGCTACTTAGACAAAATGGCCAAAAGACCAGTTTATTTTGTTAATGATTGCATTGGCAATGCTGTTAAAGAAAAAATTGAGAAAATGCAGGCTGGGCAAATTTTGCTTTTAGAAAATTTGCGATTTTATAGCGGGGAAGAAGCTAATGACACAAAATTTGCCCGCGAACTTGCTTCATTGGCTGACATTTATGTTAATGACGCCTTTGCCGTTGTGCATCGCGCTCACGCTTCTGTAGCGGCAATAACCAAATATTCGCCGAGCTACGCAGGTTTTAATTTAATTGACGAGGTGAAGAATTTATCTAAATTATTGAGTGGCTTTAAAAAACCGGCCGTGGCAATCATTGGCGGAGTCAAAATTTCTACTAAGATTAAAGTTCTGGAGAATTTTTGCAAAAAATATGACAAGGTTTTGATTGGCGGAGCACTTGCTAATAATTTTTTTGTCGCTAAAAAATATAATATTGGCCAATCAGTTTTTGAAGCAGATTTTGTAAAATTATCCAAACGCTTATTGGACAAATACAAGAAAAAAATCATTCTACCCCTTGATGTTGTTATAACTAATAAAGTCGATATGAGCGGGAAAAAGGAAATCGTTAAAGTGACTGATTTAAATAAGCAAAAAAACAAAAAGTTTCTAATCGTTGATATTGGCACTAAAACAGAATTATATTTTGAAAGTTTTATTAAATCTTCCAGCACTTTTGTCTGGAATGGAGCCATGGGCGTATTTGAAATCCCGCAATTCGCTCACGGTAGTGATTATCTGGCCAGAATTATGGCCATGCAATCTCGGGGAGATGCTTATGGCGCAGTCGGCGGCGGAGACACCATAATCCTTATTAAGAGAAATTATTTGGAAAATTGGTATGATTTTGTTTCAACGGGCGGGGGAGCAATGCTGGAATTTCTGGAAGGTAAAGTTTTACCCGGCATTAAACCACTAGTAAGATGAATTTAGATGAAATGCAAAAAACAGAAGATAAGTTGGGAGAAATCAGGGCAATCCTAAATCCAGTTGATGCGCCATATATTTGCGATGTCATTATCAATAATATCAGCGATGAAATGTTGAATGATTTAATCATGGATATGATGGTGAAAATGGGGTATAATAAGAAAAAGATATTAAAAATTGCTCAAATTATTAATCAAATACAATCATAATAATTAAAAATTAATAAACAATTTTATGAACACTTGTTGGCCAAAATTTAAAGAAAACCCAATACTTTGTATTTTGGGTATCTTACTGCTTTTAGCTCTAATATTTGTCTTAGTTTTTTGGGCATTAAATCTTTATAAGCAGAACTATTACATTGGGAAAAATCCTCAAATTGACAGAACAATTACAATTACTGGCGAGGGTAAAGTAACAGCTATTCCTGATATTGCCACTTTAAGCTTGGGCATGGACAATACTAACATGGACATACAGGTTGCTCAAAAGAAAAATTCAGACACCATAACTGCTTTAATCAATGCCTTAAAAGCGCTGGATATTTCAAAAGATGATATTCAGACCACCAATTACAGCATTTATCCGCAATATGATTGGAATAATGGTAAGCAGACTCTGACAGGCTATACTATTTCTCAAAACGTTACTGTAAAAATTAGGCAAACTGACAAAGTTGATCAGGTATTAAAAGTTGTCGGTGATTTGAAATTAAACCAAGTTGGCGGCTTATCATTTGATATTGATCAGCCAGAGATTTATAGACAGCAAGCTAGAATTTTGGCTTTGCAAAATGCCAAGGCCAAAGCTGACGCACTGGCAAAAATTATGGGCGTAAAACTGGGCAAAGTAATTTCTTTTAATGAGTCAGGCACCGTTCCATCGGCTTATCCAATATATGCAGATAAAGCTGTTTCTGGAATGGGTGGAGGCGGCACAGCCCCGTCTATTTCTGCTGGTAGCCAGGATATTATTATTGATGCGTCAGTCGTTTATGAATTAGACTAAAAAAGATGTTTTCTTCGCGTAAGATAAAAAAAATTCAAGCGCTAGAAATTTTAGATTCTCGGGGGAATCCCACCCTTGAGGTTATTGTTTATTTAAAAAATGGCATTAGCGGCAAGGCAGCCGTACCTTCGGGCGCTTCAACTGGCAGTCATGAAGCTTTGGAATTGCGCGATAATGACAAGAAGCGTTTTGGCGGCAAAGGCGTGCAAAAAGCCATTAAGCATGTTAACACTGAAATTAATTTTTTACTGAAAAATCTTGATGTCACCAAGCAACAGGATATTGATAAACTTATGATTAAGCTTGACGACTCTGATAATAAAGCAAATTTGGGAGCCAATGCAATGCTGGGCGTTTCTTTGGCCTGTGCAGTTGCAGGCGCAAAAGTGTTAAATTTACCTTTATATAAATATTTAAGGCAAGTTTACCACATACACTATAAAGCTTTTCGTCTGCCTCGGCCCATGATGAATGTTCTAAACGGCGGCAAGCATGCCAATTGGGCCACTGATATCCAGGAGTTTATGATTGTGCCAAAGTCAGGCTCTATAGCAAAAAGAGTACAAATTGGCAGTGAAATATTTCATGCTTTAGCCAATATTTTGGAGGAAAAGAACTATGCGACACTGGTTGGTGATGAGGGCGGTTTTGCTCCAAAATTAAAGAAAAATGAAATGGCCTTAGATTTATTAGTGATGGCTATAAAAAAAGCTGGGTATAAATTAACCAAAGATGTTGATTTGGCCATTGATTGCGCAGCTTCAGAATTTTTTAAAAAAACCAATAAGACTTATAGGTTGAACGGAAAAAAATTTACAACAGGTCGTTTAATCAATCTATATAAAAAATGGGTAAAAAAATATAAATTAATTTCCATTGAAGACGGCTTGGCAGAAGATGATTGGCAGGGCTGGCGAAATCTGACTAAAAAAATAGGCGCCAAATGCATGTTGATTGGCGATGATTTATTTGTAACTAATAGCGAAAGATTACAAAAGGGGATTAATATACAAGCTGGCAATGCCATTCTAATTAAGCCAAATCAAATAGGCACTCTGACTGAAACCGTGGCTACAATTTATCTGGCAAAAATGAATAATTATAAAGTGATAGTTTCTCATAGAAGCGGTGAAACTTGCGATTCATTTATCTCTGATTTGACAGTGGCAGTTAACGCTGAATTTATTAAAGCCGGATCTTTGAGTCGGGGAGAGCGAGTAGCAAAATACAATCGGCTGATAGAAATACAACAAGAATTAATTTAATTTATAATAAAAAGGCCCGTCGGAAAGCGGGTTTTTTTTATTTGATGAAGAGCGAAAACGGCTGTTATCATTGTTGTAGAGACGCGCCATGGCGCGTCTCTACGGCGTACGCAAACCGTTGTAGAGACGCATTGCAATGCGTCTCTACGTTCTGGCCGTTTTCGCCCACAAGAACCTTGACAAAATTAAATTTTTGCTCTATACTTTTAAATCGAACCTTAAAAATATCTCTTGCTGAAAGGACAAGAGATTAAAAATATTGACCTCCGGTTATTGTTTATTCCTGTATCATCGAGAAAAACTTCTCCCCGGATTATGAACGCCAAAAATGAAAAGGGCGAACAAAAAAGGGGAAAGGACAGGAACAAACTAACCGGCAAGTAATTGCCAAGGAGGTCTTATGTTGAGATTTTCGAAGATGAGCGATGAGGAGATTAAGGAGTTGATGGCTAAGCCTATATCCAAGGAAGACGCAGATAGGTTGCACAAGATCAATGAGGAAGACAGATGGATGCTTTCTATGTTTCTAATTAGTGAAGCATCCAGTGAAGAACGAGCGTCCGGTAAAGCGAAGCCAAAACGCAAGAGATAACTTTTGCATTCAAGGCCTGCTGCAAAGCGGGCCTTTTTTTTATTCCAATTATTGACAAATATATTAAAATATGCTATTATTTTACTAAATTAATCGAAAAAGGAGGGAGTGATGATACACTATTTTTTGGTCCATTATTTTCAGACGTACTTGCTTATCGGATTGATTCTGACCGCATCTCTGTATTTCATTTTCCTGAATGAGTTCGTGAACGAGGACAAGAAAATCGCCGCCATCTTGTTCCTTATCATCATCGCACTAATCTGGCCACTTTATCCGCTGGCGTTCATCGAGGCCCTGATTGTCAGGACCCAAATCATCGGTACAACCGTGGCCATTCTCTTCGGGTGTATGTATAACTACATGTGGCATGGAAGGTTTACGCCCTTTCCGCCTTCACTAAGTGAGGAAGAAGAACTCTAAAAGATTGCCATAACACAACCGGAGCTAAAAACTTCGGTTGTTTTTTTATATTTTCTATTGACAAAATATAATTTTTGCGCTAAAATACCAAATCATGAATCTTAAAAATATCTCTTGCGAAAGGACAAGAGATTGGAAATATTGACCTCCGGTTATTGTTATTCCCAAACCCAAGCCGCCAAAAAAGAAGAGGCGAAAAGAAGTGGGGAAAGAATTGGGAACAATAACTCAAACCGGCAAAGTAATTTGCCAGGGAGGTCTGAAATGGAAATCGAATTACAAATTGTTAGTGTTGAAAAAACTCACACCGTAATAGTTGATTACAATAAATCTCTTAAAGAGATGATAGCGCTTGGTGATTTTGACGGGGTCGATCCAGAGATTATCGAGGTTGAACCATTTATAATTCAGGGTACTGACCAGCGAACGATGGAACTCTATTTGGCTATATTCAATCGTCATCCGGTCTCTGATAATGAGGCTACTGACAAACTCAGAAATGATGGATTTGAGCCAGCCGGAATCGAGTTTATAATTGCGCTTGGCGCTGTATGGATGATGCCTTCCAGAGAAATAATGATCTGGTCACTTCAGGAAGGCTCGGGACATTATAATCCTGTTTGGCCAGGCCTTGCTGTCAACGAGAATGGAAAATGCATTGTACTTGATAGTTGGTCACCTTGGGACGACCATTGTCCTGGTCGCCTCGGCTATTATTTGGTTTTTAAAAAACAATAGATATTTTCGAAATTAAGGCCTGCTGTAAAAGCGGGCCTTTTTTTATTGATTTAAAGCGAAAACGCTTTGGCCATATAAAACTCTAAAGAGTGAATTCCGTATTCGGATTTTAGGCTTTAGCCTTTTATCTTAACAGCGTTTTCGCTAAATTGAATGGGTTTATTTATTTGAATATAGGTGCATTTTGGTGTAAAATATAGGTATATGAATAAGACAGAAAAATATAAAAATCTGCCTTTTGTTTTGGTTATTTTGGATGGCTGGGGCATTGCGCCAGCTAGTCCGAGTAATCCGATTTCCTTGGCTAAAACGCCCAATATGGATAATTTTTTGAAATTTTATCCAAATACAGAGCTAATAGCTTCTGGTGAAAAAGTTGGATTAAAAAAAGGCGAAGATGGCAATTCTGAGGCTGGCCATATGAATATTGGAGCAGGCCGGATAGTTATGCAAGATCAGATGGCTATTACAAAAATGATTAAGAATAAATCATTTTTCAAAAATGAAGCCTTACTGTCTGCCATAAAACATGCCAAAAAATACAGATCAAATATTCATGTCATGGGTTTACTTTCCAACGGCCAAAGCGCCCATTCTGATCCGGAACATTTGTATGCTCTTATAGATTTTTTCAAGAAACAAAAATTTCATAGAATTTATTTTCATCTTTTTACTGATGGTCGCGATTCTCCTCCGCACGCTGCCGCACGATTAGTCAGCAAATTGATAAATAATTTTAAAAATAAAGAAATTATTTCAACAATCATGGGCAGATTTTATGCCATGGATAGAATAAAAAAATGGACCAGAACCGAGGCCGCGTATAATGCCATGGTTTTGGGAAATGGATTAGTCTCTGATAATCCAT
>CAIXNZ010000091.1 GCA_903920975.1 Candidatus Falkowiibacteriota bacterium
GATTAGGAAAACAGCTGGTACTCGCGCTGAAGACGCGCATAGCCGCAGCAAAATCATTGATTATCTAATTGCCCTAGCTAATAAGGCGTATGACAAATTACAGCAGGGGATTAAAGATGAAAAAATAATGAAGGAAATAGAAAAGAGCGTCTTACTGCGCTCCATTGATTACAATTGGATTTATCATTTGGAAGCAGTTGATCATATTCGCGCTGGCATTGGCTTGCGCAGTTATGGGCAGATGGATCCTCTGGTTGAATATAAAAAAGAATGTTTCAGATTATTTAACGAGCTTTTGAATAATATCCAGCGCCAGGTTGTTTATAGCATTTTCAAAATTGGCATGATTAATCAGGTCACGCCCAGTTTAGTTGAGCAAAAAAAAGAATATCATGGCGCGCCAGAGACCATGCAGAAAGGTTCGGCTTATGGCGAACTTTCAGAAAGAAAAGAACAGGTGGTGAAAAAAAGAAGCGAGGTAGGCAGAAATGATCCGTGTCCTTGTGGAAAAAAAGATGAAAATGGGAAACCTTTAAAGTATAAAAAATGTTGCGGAGTATAAATTATGAAATACAATAAATTAGTCCGCGATAAAATTCCCGAAATAATTAAACAAAAAGGTGATACGCCTGTTACTCACATTGCCGACGATTTAGAATATTGGCAGAAACTAAAAGAAAAATTACAAGAAGAAATAAACGAATTTAATGAAAGCGAAACTATTGAAGAAATAGCAGATATTCAGGAAGTGATTGACGCGATATGTAATTTCAAAAAGTTTGATAAAAAAGAAATTGAATCAATAAAAAAGAAAAAAGCAGAAGAGCGTGGGGCTTTTGAGAAAAAAATTATTCTTGATGAATCATAAAGTTTGAACATAATATGAATAAATATATTCAAATTGCCACAACGACCTCTAATAAAGAAGAAGCAAATAAAATTGCCAATACCTTGGTTGAGAAAAAGTTAGCGGCTTGTGTACAGATTTTAGGGTCGATTGAGAGTATTTATAAATGGAAAGGAAAAATTGAAAAAGCCAATGAATTTTTGTGCTTGATAAAAAGTAAAGCGATAAAAGAGAAAGAGATAATTTTTATGATTAAAAGTTTACACAGCTATGAAATTCCGGAAATTATTGTCACACCAATTATCGGCGGCAATGAAGATTATTTGAAATGGATAGATGAAGAGACTTAAAAAGTGTTGCGGAGTTTAATATAAAAATTTTAAAAAGAAAAGAGAGGAGTCTCGAGACTCCTCTCTTGTTGTTTATTCAATGACTTCAACCGTTATTCCAGGTGTTGCCGTCGCCTGCTCTTTTGTCATTTCTAGCATAAAGGCAGCTATACTCTGACTGGGTGCAGTAACCCTGATGGCCAGCATGTCTGCCGTGGGATAGACATAATCAAGTTTGATTATTTCCTCGCTTTGCGGCGCAATGCTGATAATCGTGCCCAGCTTTGCGTCAGTCTTATACTTGGAAGCTCCAGCGGGCACAATGTGGTAAAGTTCCACCTTGGCGTAGCTGCTGCCAACATTTGAGCAATACAAGGTATTGTTCGTTTGTTTAGTGATGTCTATCTTGTTGTAGCGTCCAGAAAGTTGGCAATTAATACTCGTTGCAGGACTAATTTGTGCCACATAGCTGGCCTGGTTACTGTAATCAGTCGTTGCTGACATAGTGCCCTCGTTGAGCACCACGCGTCCAATTAAATCAGCTGAATTGCCATGTAGCACCGTGTACCAAGTCGCGGCTTCACCTTTCCACACCTGAATTTGGATTTGTTGTTGCAGTCCAAACCCGGTTTGGATGGTGTTACCTTGGCTGGGTTCCAAAATCAAGTTGGAATAAAAATTGCCGTTTAGCCGGACCACATAAGGATTGGTGTTCTGAAGATGAATCTGCTGTGATGTGAAATCAAAGAAGTAATTCAAACCACTGTAAGATAGAGTGCCAGTCTTGTGACTGGGCGGTGTGCAGTCAGCGGGACAATTTGCTAATGTCTCGCCGCTGTCGCAAACCCCGTCATTATCACAGACCGGTGGCGGCGTTGAAGTAACAGTAATTGTCACTGTCAATGTTGCAGATTTCGGGCTGGAGTCATCATCAGTTGCAGTAAATTTGGTAGTATATGTCCCGGCCGTGGTCGGCGTCCAAGAAAAATCGCCCTTCACTGTAATCGAATTATTGGTTACGTTGGTGAAGGAGGCACCACTGGGGATCTCCCACGATAGCGTTACTTTGTCACTGTCTGGATCTGTTGCTGAAACATGGAAACTCACATTGGTGCCGATAACAACGGTTTCTGAGCCAATTGGCTGAAAAACAGGCGGGTGATTTGTTCCGGGTGTGCAATCAGAGGGACAGTTCAAAATTGTCTCGCCAGAATCACAAACTCCGTCATTATCACATATAGGTGGCGTGCAATCCGAAGCGCAGTTTTCCTGCGTTTCCCCAGTCTCGCAGACACCGTCATGGTCGCAAGTCTGCGTTGGTTGGCAATCAGCGGGACAATTTGCATTTGTTTCGCCGACATCGCAGCGACCGTCGTTGTCACAGACAGGAACAGGAGTTGTCGTATCGCCCCTATCTACTGAATCTCCACTCATTTCTTGCGGACCACCGCAAGCCATTAGACAGGTCAGTAAAATTGTGAAAAAGAATATTTCTGTTTTCATGATTTCCTCCTTAATCCAGTTTGTAGGCTTTGTCATCACCGCATTGTTCCCAGTTATTTGTTTCAGGATCTGGGCGTTCAATGTGAATAATGATTTTTCCATTCATTTTGATGTAAATCTGCCTTTGAAAGTCATTTTCATTTCTGCCGATGAAGGTGTTTTGTAAGATATAGCCGCCATTTTCCAAAACAATCCAAATTAGGGCGCCACGGTCTTCATGATTTTCAATGGCCACATATTTCCAGTATTCATTGCCGGTTGCTTCGTCAATCCCTGAAGTAAAAGTAATTCTCATGTTGCATTGTTCACAGTACTGGGAATTGTCCAGGGGATTATTCACCTGACCGACTTCCTCTCCATTGATGGAAGCACCGCAACCAATAAGTAAGGTTGCAAAAACAAACAGAATCGCCATAATCTTTTTCATTTTTTTCCTTCCTTTGTCCGCTTATGCGGGCTAGTTTTTTTGGTTTGTATTGGTCAAATACCGATTTATTATAAAGGTACAAGAATAGTATATAATATCATATTTTATTAATTTTGTCAATATTGTCTTATTTTGGGCCTTGTTTTAAAATAATATTTGTAATATAATCTTATTAACCTTGAAACAGGTTTTTTTATTTTCAATAATTTAATAATTTTATGGCTAAAAATACTGGCGTACTCAGTCCGCGGATGCGAGTGCGCATTTACCTTATTTTGATCATAATTATCGCGATTTTGGGCGGCTTTTTTGTTTATCCCGCCTTATTCGACAAGCCCATTGATTGGCTAAATTCCAAGCTTGGAATTACTCTGGGACATTATTGGAATAAGCCGTTTAGATTGGGTTTAGATTTACAAGGCGGTACACAATTGGTTTACGAAGCTGATATTTCTAAAGTACCATCCAAAGACAGAGGCGATGCTTTGGAAGGAGTACGCGATGTTATTGAACGACGCGTCAATGCTTTTGGCGTGGCCGAACCTTTAGTTCAAACCACTAAATCCGGAGATAAATATAGAGTTATTGTAGAATTGGCAGGCGTTAAAGATGTCAAAGAAGCCATTCAAATGATTGGCGAAACTCCGCTTTTGGAATTCAAAGAAGAA
>CAIXNZ010000092.1 GCA_903920975.1 Candidatus Falkowiibacteriota bacterium
ATGGCAGAAATTTTTGATCTCATAATAATCGGTGGCGGCCCGGCTGGTTTAGCAGCTGGCATTTATGCTTCCAGACGAAAACTTAATACTTTAATTTTAGCCAAAAATATTGGCGGTCAGGCCGGTTATGCCAGCCAGGTGGAAAATTATCCCGGTTATGAAGCGATTAGCGGCTTCGAACTAATGCAAAAATTTCAAAAACAAGCAGCCAAATTTGGCTGTAATTTTAAATACGAAGAGGCTCTAGAAGTAAAAAAAGCCAAAAATAATTTTTTAGTAAAAACACCAGGTGATGAATACAAAAGCTTGGCAGTAATTTTGGCTTTTGGCATGACTCCCAGAAATTTGGATGTTGAGGGTGAAAAAGAATTTTTGGGCAAAGGCGTGGCTTATTGCGCAACTTGTGATGGTCCTCTTTTTAAGAATAAAACAGTGGCAGTTGTTGGCGGTGGAAATGCCGCCTTGGAATCAGTACTTTATTTATCGCAAATTGCCAAAAAAGTTTATCAGATTCATAGACGAGAGGAATTTAGCGGCGAAGCAGTTTTAATTGATAAAATTAAAAGCAATAATAACGTGGAATTGATCTTAGACAGCGTAGTAACTAAAATTAATGGTGATAAATTTGTTAAATCCATCGCAATTGAAAATGTAAAGACAAGAAAGCCAAGCGAAATTGCTTTGGACGGAGTCTTTATTGAAATTGGTCATGTAGTTAACGCAGAACCAGTTAAAAATTTGGTTAAGCTTGATGAGAATCACGCCATTATAATTGATTCTGACTGCCAGACTAGCCATGCAGGATGTTTTGGCGCTGGCGATGTGACCAATATTAAATATAAGCAGATTGTGATTTCGGCTGGCGAGGGAGCTAAAGCCGCACTTTCGGCTTATAAATATTTACAACGATTACAAAATAAAGACAACCCGCTTTTTGACTGGGGTAAAAAATAAATTATGGAATTATCGCAAAGAGTAAAAAATACGCCTGCCTCTCCGATAAGGAAATTTGCCCCGTTGGCCGAAGCTGCCAAAAATCGGGGCATTTTTATCTATCACTTGAATATCGGTCAACCAGACATGGAAACGCCAAAAGGTATCAGAAAAACTTTCGGTCATTTTAAGGGGAAAGTTGTTTTGTACGCGCCCTCGCAAGGAATTCTTGAGGTGATTAAAGCGTGGCAAAGATATTATTTGAGTCATGGCCTGGGTTTGGAAAAGGAAAATATATTAATCACCAGCGGCGGTTCAGAGGCAATATTTTTTAGCCTGATGGCGATATGCGACCCAGGTGATGAAATTATTATTTTTGAACCATTCTATCCAAATTTTGCGGGTTTTGCGGCTATGGCTAATATAAATTTGGTGCCAATTACATTAAGTGTTGAAAATAATTTTAGATTGCCAAGTATTGAAGAGATAAGAAAGAAAATAACGCCTAAAACTAAGGCGATTTTGATATGTAATCCTAATAATCCGACTGGCGCGGTTTATTCAAAAAAAGAACTACAAGATATTGTTAATTTAGCTTACAAAAATAATTTATTTGTCATCTCTGACGAGGTTTATAGGGAATTTATATATAATGGCGAAGGCCACACTTCAATTTTAGAATTTCCTGAAATTTCTGACCGCGCCATCTTAATTGATTCGGTTTCCAAAAGATTTAATCATTGCGGCGGCAGAGTTGGCGTTTTAGTGTCCCGAAACTTGGAATTAATGCAAAATATTTTAAAATTTGCTCAGGCGCGCTTGGCCGTACCGACTTTAGAACAATATTCAGTTATACCACTTTTAAATGCACCAAAAGAATATACTGATTCAATCCGCGATGAATATTTGAAGCGTCGGGACATCGTTTTTAATATTTTGAAATCCATCTCTGGTGTTATTTGCACTATGCCACAAGGCGCTTTTTATATCATTGCAAAATTGCCGATCGATAATAGTGTAGATTTTGTAAAATGGCTATTGACTGATTTTAGTTACAATAAAAAAACAGTAATGGTTACACCAGCGCAAGATTTTTATGTCACGCCTGGCTTAGGCAAAAATGAAATTCGCATTGCCTATGTTTTGAATGAAAAAGATATTAAAGAGGCCATGGAAATTTTTAAAAAGGGGCTGGCAGAATATATTGAATCACATGGAAAATAAAATTGAGGAAAAAATAATTAATGTGCCCAATACCATTACCCTATTAAGGGTGATTGGCACGCCTTTTTTGGTTTATGTACTATTTTCTGGTTTCAGCGACTGGTTTAAAGCCGTCATTTTTTTAGTCTTTGCTCTTTCAGATATGCTGGATGGGTTTATTGCCAGGCACTTCAACCAAAAAACCAATTTTGGAGCCAAATTTGATATGTTTGCGGACAGACTATTTTTCACCACTGTAATATTATGTATTTTTATTAAAATATTTTTGCTGTCAGAAAACAGCGGAGTCAATAATTTTCTTTTACCCTCCATCTTGGCAAGAGAAATGATTGCTTTTCCCATTGCCGTTTATATGTTCATAGTTAAAACTCCATTTTTGAAAGCTAAATGGACAGGAAAAATAACAACTTTTACTCAAGGAGCGGCTATCGCTTCATTTTTATTCGGATTTGGCTTTACTCCTCATCTGTTTCTTTTGACCGGACTAGTCGGAGTAGCGGCCGGGCTTCATTACTGGAAAGATTCTTTGGAGATATTGACAAAAAAATAAATCATTGTTAATATTTTGGATTAAGCTAGAAAAGGAGGAATAATAATGGCAAAGGTCTTAATTACTGAAAGAGGATTGAAAGTCGGCGACGTGATTGACTGGGATCCAGAGACGAAATGTATATACATCTTTGACCCCAAATTGGGCGGGTCAAGCGATATGCGCTGGGAAAACGGTGATGATAAAAAGTTTTTAAAGGATTCGAACAGGTCAAATTTTACTCAGATGACAGAAATGATTGCTGAAACACACGGCTTGGGTATTGAGCCGTATGATAAACATTGCGGAGCTACCTGTGACCATATTGCTTTCAGATTCATCAACAGAAAAAAGAAATAGATTTAAGGCGCTGCAAAAACCGCAGCGCCTTTTTATTTACTGTAATTTTTGCTAAAATGATTTTGCATGATAATCTTTATTCTGAACAAATATAGACTAAAATTATGGACATCGGTGAAAAAGCGATAAAATTACATAAAAAATATCGCGGCAAGATTGAGACAAGGGTCAAAATTCCTTTAAGAAATATCAAGGATCTTTCTTCGGCATACACGCCTGGCGTGGCAAAAGTATGTCAGGAAATAAAAAACGATATTAGCAAAGTCTACGATTACACTGACAGAGGAAATTTAGTTGCCATCGTCACTGATGGAAGCGCTGTTTTGGGACTGGGTAATATAGGCCCCGAAGCCGCATTGCCGGTTATGGAAGGCAAGGCCGCGTTATTTAAAAAGTTTGCTAATGTTGATGCCATACCGATTTGTTTGAAGACGCAGGATGTTGACGAGATTGTTAATATTGTCAAAAATTTAGAGCCGTCTTTTGGCGGGATTAATTTGGAAGACATTTCAGCGCCACGCTGTTTTGAGATAGAAGAAAGATTAAAAAAGGAAATGAATATTCCAGTTTTTCATGACGACCAGCACGGTACGGCCATCGTTGTTTTGGCCGGGTTGATTAATGCCTTAAAAATCGTTAAAAAGAATTTTTATGAAATTAAGGTAGTTATAAACGGCGCCGGCGCCGCAGGCCTTGCTATTGCAAAATTGCTTTTGAATTATGGCGTGCGCGATATAGTTATTTTAGATTCCAAAAGTGCGATTTATGCTGGCCGGGCGGATTTGAACTTTGCCAAAGCAGAAATTGCGACCCAGACAAATCTTTCAAAGCTATCAGGCAAGCTGGAAGAATTATTACCGAAGGTTGATGTTTTTGTCGGCGTATCTGCACCAAATATTTTAAAGCAGGAATGGATTAAACTTATGAATCGGGAACCAATTATTTTTGCCATGGCCAATCCAATTCCCGAAATTGATCCCGAGATAGCTTTAAAGTGCGGAGCCAAAATTGTGGCGACAGGACGCAGTGATTATCCGAATCAGATTAATAATGTTTTGGTCTTTCCCGGTATCTTTCGTGGAATTTTTGATTGTGGCGCCAAAGAAATTACTGATAAAATGAAAATCGGGGTTGCAAAGGCTTTAGCCGCTATTATTCCCGAATCAAAATTAAAAACAAATTACATAATACCAAGACCTTTTGACAAAAAGGTCGTTAAGAGTGTCAGTACGGCTGTCATTAATTCAATCTAGTACTTTAAAAAGGGAGGGTAAAATGGGGAATGTATTATTGCCTTTGGTTAGAGAAAACATTATATTTCTCGACAGTAAATCAATTGATGTTAACCAATGCAATCTCGAGGATGCCAGAAAATTTTTTGGCGTCGAGCAGAAAAGAGAAGTTTTAAGTAAAAATCATCAAGGAATTGCAGAAAGACTTGTTTTTGAACATCAAAGCTTTGATCGTATTGAGGCTGCCATGCTCACTAACAAAGGCGCAGAGCAGGTTATTTGCGGTTTCGAATTTTTCTTTAATGAAGTAATTTTACTGAGAGAATTACTGACTGTTTATGGCGAACCCGAGTTAGCCAAAATCAGGTTTCCTGATGGGATGGCGGTTTATGCGATTTGGAGCATAAATCTGGCTGCTGAGATTCTGAAAAATGGCAGCATTAAGTCCCTTGAATTTTGTAATGAAAAGCATTTGAAAGAATGCGAATGCAACTTCTGTGTTACTGTAAAAGAGACTTCCGCTCGTCTAAGACCAAACAAAGAAAAAATAGTCCTGCAATGAAATAAGGCCCTCTGCGACGCCAGGCTTCGGCCTAGACGAGCGGAGGGCTTTCTATTTGCGATTTTTTTATTTTTATTATAAACTAATCACAGTTCTTAAAAAAAATAAGGAGGTAGGACCATGGAAAATGAATTTCCGAGAATCATTGATTCGGATGTTTTTTTCGGCAATATGGGATTTCATCTTGATGGTTCAAACCTCGATTGTTTGATTGAGGTTCTGGGAGAGCCGGAGAAGGTAAATGAATGGGATGAAAATACTCATTATCAGACTTTTACTTTTGACCATGCGCTTGGGAAAATTCATGCTTTTTTATTTTTTTGCGACCCAGATGCAGATCCCCCATATTATGTAGGAGAGTATGATGTATCTGACAGGGGATTATTGGTTGAATTACAATTAGAGCTAATTGAGCCATTGCATCTGTTGAGGTATGGCAGACCGCTCTGCATTATTGAAAGTGAGCAATACAAATTTGCCATTTTTAGTAAAATTTGTCTGGTTCGGATGATAAGCAGGCGTCGTTTTGACTGCATTAGTTTTCTTAATCCGGATTCTATCCAAAAACCGAAAAATTCGTTTTTGTATCAGCGGGTTTGGCCGATTGAAAGGCCGATTGCAGATCTAAGGATCTTGCGGAAAGAGGATGCGAGTTGGATGGATCGTTCTGTCGGTACCTCTGAATTAGCTCAACTAGAGCAAGTAAGTATGCCCCTAGCAATTGCGCAAATTTTAAAGAAAGGACCTACTAAAAAGTAGGTCCTTTTTATTTTAACCTTGAAAAAATACTGATTTTTGCGTAAAATTGGGTTATAACAAATAGCATATTTTTATGGAACAATATAATCACAAAGAAATTGAAGCCAAGTGGCAGAAGGTTTGGGACAAATCTGATTTGTATAAAGCGATAGATTTTTCCAAAAAGCCCAAATATTATTGCATGATTGAGTTTCCTTATCCGTCAGGTGAGGGTCTTCATGTCGGTCATCCGCGCTCATTTACAGCCTTGGATATTTTAGCGCGCAAAAGAAGAATGGAAGGCTATAATGTTTTATTTCCGATTGGCTGGGATGCTTTTGGCTTGCCAGCGGAAAATTATGCCATCAAGACCGGCACTCACCCAAGAATTTCTACTGAAAAAAATATTGCTACTTTTACCCGTCAATTAAAATCTTTGGGCTTATCTTTCGATTGGTCTCGAGAAATAGACACCACTGACCCGAACTATTACAAATGGACGCAATGGATATTTTTAAAACTTTTTGAAAAAAATCTGGCTTACAAAACTAAGATGGATATTAACTGGTGCACTAAGTGCAATGTTGGATTAGCTAATGAGGAAGTGGTAAATAATCTTTGCGAAAGATGCGGCGGTGAAGTTTATCACCGCGAAAGGGAACAGTGGATGTTAAAAATTACTGCTTATGCTGATCGTTTATTGGAAGATTTGGACAAAGTAAATTATTTGGAAAAAATAAAAAAATTGCAATCTGATTGGATTGGCAAAAGCCATGGCGCCCAAGTTGTTTTTAAAGTAATGAGTAAAACTGTCTTGCCCAAGGACAAGGGTTATTATTTACCCGTTTATACGACCAGACCAGACACGCTTTTTGGCTGCACTTATATGGTGGTAGCGCCCGAGCACGAGGTTATTCAAAAATTTGTTGACCAAATTGATAATTATGACGAAGTTTTGGATTATATTGAGCAGACCAAGAAAAAAACTGAAATGGAAAGAACTAATTTGGAAAAAACTAAATCTGGCGTAGAATTACACGGCTTAAAAGCATCAAACCCAGTAACCAAAGAAGAAATTCCCATATTTGCGGCTGATTATGTTTTGGCAACCTATGGCACAGGCGCGATTATGGCTGTGCCTGCACATGACCAGCGTGATCATGATTTTGCCAAAAAATATGATTTGGAAATAAAAGAAGTTATTTCTGGCGGTAATGTCAAAGAAGAAGCCTGGACCGGCGAAGGTACTTTAGTTAATTCAGTTTTTTTAAATGGTTTAAATGTTCAGCAAGCCACTGATAAGATGATTGACTGGCTGGAAGAAAAAGAGCTGGGTTTTGAAACCACAAATTATCATTTGCGCGATTGGGTTTTTTCTCGCCAAAGATATTGGGGCGAACCAATTCCTATTATTATTTGTCCCGAATGCGGCTATGTGCCAGTAGCGGAAAAGGATTTACCCGTTGTTTTGCCTGAAATTAAAAATTATTTGACCACTGAAAATGGCGATTCGCCCTTAGCCTTGGTTGAAGACTGGGTAAATGTTGAGTGTCCCAAATGCGGGGGCGATGCCAAACGCGAAACAGACACTATGCCAAATTGGGCCGGTTCTTCCTGGTATTTTTTGCGCTATACTGATCCGCATAATAATAAAGCGTTGGCTGATTTGAAAAAATTAAAATATTGGACTCCAATTGATTGGTATAACGGCGGCATGGAGCATACTACTTTGCATCTTTTATATTCAAGATTTTGGCATAAATTTTTATTTGATATTGGCGTTGTGCCGACGTCAGAACCATATGCCAAACGCACTTCTCATGGCATGATTTTAGGCGAGGATGGTGAAAAAATGTCCAAATCGCGAGGTAATGTGATTAATCCAGATGCCGTAGTTAATGAGCATGGTGCTGATACTTTTAGAGCTTATGAAATGTTTATGGGCCCCTTTGACCAGGCAACGCCCTGGAGCACGCAAGGAGTAGTTGGTGTCAGAAGATTCATTGAAAAAGTTTGGCAAATCGGTCATAAGCTTGATGATAAAAAAAGAACCAATGATGATGATTTAATTAGATTGCTGAATAAAACCATAAAGCAGGTGACAGAGCAAATTGAAACTTTGGATTTAAATACTTGTATTTCAGCCATGATGATTTTGGTAAATAAATTTCAAGAAGAAGGATGCAATAAAAAAATATTTAAGGATTTTCTGAAAATATTATCGCCTTTTGCCCCGCATATTTGCGAAGAACTGTGGCAAATTTTAGGCCACAAGAAATCAATATTTTTGGAAAAATGGCCGAAATTTAATCCGGAATTAATTAAGGACGAGGCCATTGAGCTCCCCATTCAAATTAATGGCAAGATGCGTTCCAAAATATTTATTACTCAAGACATGAGTGAAGAGGAAATCAAGAAGATTGTTTTAGCAGACGAAAAAGTAAAGAAAAATTTAGAAGGTGACGAAATAAAGAAATTTATTTATATCAAGAATAAGATAATTAATATAGTAATTTAAAATGCAGATTAAAGACTTATATTCACATTTGCGGATCATTCCCGATTATCCTGAAAGCGGACACAATTTTTATGATATTTCCGCACTTTTGGAAAATAAAGAAGCCCTTCACTTGATAATTGAAGAATTGGGCAGGCCGTATGAAGGTATTGCAATTGATAAGATAGTCGCAGTAGATACTCGGGGTTTGCTTTTGGCCGCACCACTAGCTTTTTATTTGGGTTGCGGCTTAGCCACCATAAGATCACAAGGTCATTCGCCCCTGGCCAATATCAGTGAAGTATTTGAAGCTAAATCAGAGGCAAAAAAAATGTTAATGCACATCGAGGCCGTCCAATCAAAAGAAAGGGTTATTATTGTTGATGATGTTTTAGCCACTGGCGAGACAACAAAGGCTATTATTGATTTGATACACCAGGCTGACGCGGAAATAGTTGGCATCAGTTTTCTATTGGAGTTAAGCTATTTGCATGGCAAAGAAAATATATCCCACTTTCCGGTTTATTCCTTATTAACGTTCGATGAATAATATGAATCAGGGTTTGGTTATTATTCCGACTTATGATGAGAAAGAAAATATCGAGATTTTAATCGGAGAAATTCTAGATTTAAATTTGTCATTAGACATCTTGGTAATTGATGATAATTCTCCAGATGGTACGGGGCAGCTTCTTGAAAATTTAAAACAAAAAATAAGTCAACTGCAAGTAATCCATCGCCAAGCTAAATTGGGCCTGGCTGGCGCTTATATCCTGGGGTTTAAATATGCCTTAGAAAAGGGTTATGATTATATTTTTCAGATGGATGCGGACTTATCTCACCAACCAAAATTCCTGCCGCTTTTATGGGAAAAACTTAAAGAAAATGACTTGGTCATTGGCTCCCGCTATATTAATGGTGGAGGTATCGAGGGCTGGCCTTGGTACCGTTTATTTTTAAGCCGTTTTGCTTCGCTTTATGCCAGAATAATTTTGGGTGTGAGAATTTATGATTTTACTGGCGGTTTTAATGGCTATAAAAATGAGGTTTTGGCTAAAATTGATTTTGACAAAATTATTTCCCAAGGATATTCTTTTTTGCTTGAATTAAAATATAAAACGATTTTACGCAATTTTAAATATTGCGAAATTCCCATTGTTTTTGTGGAGCGCCAACAGGGGAAATCAAAGATTAGTAGAAAAATAATTTGGGAAGCAGCTATAAATTGCTGGAAATTGAGATTTGGTTAAAAAGGAAATTTGTCCACAGGTCTTGTATTTTTCTTCAAAATTTGCTATAATACTAGTAGGGAAATAAAAGTATAATATATCTGAGAATGACAAAAAATTGTCAAACTTTTTTACTTTCGTATAACTTTTTAAATATAAGGCAAAAAGAGTAATTTTTAAATTACTCTTTTTTATTAATAAATTTATGAATAATATGAATTTAAAACCAAAGTGCAAACCAAGCTGGCATTCATTTTTTAGTAAAAATTTCATTGCTATTTATTTGGCGTTGGCGTTAGTTTTAGTTATTAATCAGGTTATTTTCTCTTATGCGTTAAAGGATAGAGAAAATGCCAAGGCCATCACCAGCAATCTCATAAGCGAGATGTTTTGGGCTATGCCAAATATAACAGCCCATAAAGGCACGAATAATGTGGTTATTGCGACAGGAGCTTTCCCCGATTCTATGCAAAATGAAAATCTCGCCTGCACTTATGAATTGCAAGGCAATTCTTGCATAAGCTTGGTTGAGGCAGATGGTATGGGTTCAAATTCAGCAGGCACGGATGATGATGGCATTACCAATATTTATAAATTGCCAACCTATCAACAGCCATTTAATAATGTTTTTTTTCAAAGCAGTGATCAGATGTGTGTAGATAGCTTAACTAGTCCAACTTGCGTTTATTATGATAGCGATGGAGACTGCAGTATCGGTACGGGAACTCCAACACGTCTTTTAGGTAGTGCCTGCGGAAGTTTTTCGGATATTAACATGTCAACTTCAGCTTTGCCATATTTGTTTGGACATTCAGAAGTCGTGAAGCAAAATGGCGCTTATGATTATTGCGGTGGTCCAAATTCTCCCGCCTGCCCCAATAATTCATCTGGTTCAATTAGGGCAGATGCAACTGGAACAAAATGCGGACCATTGGGCAATGGGCCATTAACAATACCGGTTTGGGATGATATTACTGGCGATAATTTATTTACTCCAGGCGTGGATACGATTTATTGGGATCCAAACCATTGCTTAACTGGTGCAGGAGTATGTGCTGGAGGAGGTTGTGTTGGAACTCCGACAGGGAGTCCCATGTTAATTTATCTTTCAAGCCCGACTTCATGCCGAGACAGGGTGTGGGATGATAGCTCGTCAAATGATGGCGTCTTTACATTAGGCGTAGATTCAGTTGCCTGGGATCCAACTCACTGCTTAACCAATGGCATGTCGGGTTACAAAATGATAGAACCAGCCAAATATACAGAATCAATTTGGTCAATTCATATAGCATATGATGTGCTTTTAAAGCAAGGAAGTGACTGGGGTTCGCCATACATAGGCCAATGGCAAGGTTATTTGGCGCCAGCTTGGACATCGCTTGAAACTTATAAAGATTCAGGCGTTGGTCATTATACTGGCACAGAGCCAGTAGTTATTGATAATGATTCAAGCGGAACCTTTTCCCCTGGTGATTTTGATGTCTATGGCATTGGCGGCCTAGCTCCTGGCGATCCCCTAACTCAACTAAGTTCAGTTGTCGGACCGCACGGTTTTCCATTAATTAAAACTCAAGCTGGCGGAGCTACCACTATTTTAACAGCTGCCGATTCAATATTGGAAGATGAGGGCAATATAACAACCGGAACAACTCCAAATGGCTATATTGACAGACCATGGGATATTTTAGACAGGGGAATGTTTACTTTTACTGGTAGTTTGGTGCCTGAACGCGACATAACAAATCTTAGATTATATGTTGATTTTGGGTCTAGCGGGATTTGCGATGCTTCTGATACTTATGCAATGGACTTTTCATATAATGGAACATATTATCTCAATGATACCTTTCCTTTTCTTGCGTTACCTGTCGAAACTTGTATTATTGCCGATATACCTAGCACGGCAATCGGCGGTTCAACAGGGTCAATAAAAATCCCTCAATTTAATGATGTAAATAGTAATGGTTTTTATGATAGCGGTGATGCAGGCTTTTTCTATTACTCTGGCAATAACGGCCCAAGAGATGCCGACTTGATTTTCCCATATTCTATTACCATTGTACCGCTGCCTCGCAATAGCGGAGCCGGCACCGGACAAGACTTAATCCCACCGGGAAGTCCGGAAAATGTAAAAATTAAAGCCTCAGCAAATGGTACGGTCCAAATAACCTGGACAGATCCATCTGATGCTGATTTAAGCCAGATTATTATAGATGAAAATGCTTCTAGCGCTAATACTATTTCAGCAGTTGAAAGGGGTATCCAGAGTTTGCTATTGAGTGGCCGTAAAGTCGGTTCATCTTATGACTATAATATCAGAGCTAAAGATACTGGCGGTAACTACAGTTCCGACCAAATTTATACTGTTGTTATTCCAAGTGAAGGGGATATTGAAGTAACTTTGCCGACATATTTAGCAGCGCCGTTGATTCCTTCTTTGCCAGCTGGTGTTAGTGTCGGAGATATTGTCAAATCTGACAAAACAGCAGATTTATTTTTTGTTGGCGCTGACCACAAAAAGCATGTTTTCCCCAATCAGGCCATATATAATTCTTGGTACGCTGATTTTTCTAAAGTAAAAACTATTTCTGAGGCTGATTTGGATATGCTGGTGTCTGGTACAGATATAGTTGTTCGCGAAGGTACCTATTTGGTGAAAAGAACGTCTGCTTCTAAGATTTATGCCGTAGATAATAACGGTCTGTTGCTTTGGGTTTCCAGCGAAAGAATCTTAAATGATTTATATGGTACAAATTGGAAAAATCGCTTGCTTGAACTGCCTGATAATATTTTCAATAAATATACTATTGGTCCGACCATGGTTGCTGTTTCTCAGGCCAACGGAAGCTTGATAAGCTATAGAAATAGCAATAAGGTATATTATATTGATAATGGTCAAAAAAGAGAGGTAACAAAGGATATTTTTGCCAAGAATAATTATCAGGATAAGTTTGTCAGTAAAAATATTGATACTGATATTAATTACAATTTAGGCGCACCGATGACTTTGAAAAATACGCCTACTTATTTTCTGAAATAGAAGTTTAGATAATTAAGCCCCCTATACCGTACGGTTTAGGGGGCTTTTTGTTATAATATATTCATGGCCAAATCAAAAATTTTTCTCTACGGCTGCATATTTTTTATACTTGGTATTTTTTTAGCAAGCATTTTTCCTTTTGATTTATCTTTTGTAATTTTTATATTATTTATCTCGATAATATTTTTGATTTTAGGTTTTTTGAATAGATACTTTTTAATAAGCGGAGTTTTCGCCTTAGTTTTATTTATTGGCATATTAAGATATCAAGTGTCTTCGCCGGTTAATACGACAGATAAGATTTATTTTTATAATGGGCAGAAAATAGAATTTGTGGGGCTTATAAATAAAGAACCTGATCAACGCGGGGATTTGACTAAATATGAAATAAAAACAGAACAGATATTAATTGATAATAAGTGGCAAAAAATCTCAGGCAAAGTTTTGGTTACAAATTATTTATATCCCGAATATAAATATGGTGATTTAGCCCAAATTAATTGCGATTTGCAAAAGCCAGAAAAGATAAATGATTTTTCATATGATAAATATTTGTCCAGATATGATATTTATGCTATTTGTTATTATCCTAAAATTGAAATAATAGCAGAAAATAGGGGTAATTTTCTTTTAGCCAATATATATAGATTTAAGAATTATTTTATTAGTCGATTAAACCAGACATTGCCAGAGCCGCAGTCATCTTTTTTGGCTGGACTTTTGATTGGCGCAAAAAAATCCATACCAGCTGACTTGCAATTAGCATTTAATAAAACAGGTACCACTCATATCGTGGCAGTATCGGGTTTTAACATTACAATTATTGTGGCCTTTTTGATGCTCATATTAAATTCGATGTCAGTTGCCCGTAAAAAAGCTTTTTGGCTCATAAATATCGGCTTGGCAATTTTTATTATTATTACCGGCCTGCAAGCCTCAATTTTACGGGCAGCGATTATGGGTTTTTTAGTACTATTAGCCAACTATTTAGGTCGCTTAAGCCAAGTAATCAACGCTTTGGTTTTGGCGGCCGTGCTCATGCTTTTATTTAATCCCAAGCTTTTAGTTTATGATCTTGGCTTCCAGCTCTCATTTTTAGCCACCTTAGGCTTGCTTTATTTTCAACCGATTTTGAGTAAGATTCTCAAAATTGAAAATCTAAAAAACGCTTTTTTAAAAGTTGTGATGGGAGATTACTTAGCTACAACTTTAGCTGCCATTATAATGACCACGCCGATTATTATGTACAATTTTGGCAAGGCTTCTTTGATTGCGCCTTTGGCCAATATACTGGTTTTACCTTTTGTACCAATCGCCATGCTCTTGGGATTTATGGCAGGTATTTTAAGCTTAATTAATATTACATTGGGCTGGATATTTGGCTGGTCAGTCTGGTTAGTTTTGTCCTATATAATTTGGGTATTAAACAGTTTGGCTAGCTTGAATTGGG
>CAIXNZ010000093.1 GCA_903920975.1 Candidatus Falkowiibacteriota bacterium
CACTGAATTCGTGCCTTAATAACCGCTAGTGCAGCTAAAATCAAATAAAAAGCGTAATTATGCAATTTTTTGTTTAATTCATCCATTTGCTCTTAATTTTAGCAAAAATATGATAAAATTAAAATATGCTAAGAATCATAAAACTTATTAGCTTTTTTTGTTTACTTTTAGCGGTTTTAATTAATTTTAACTGGCTAAAAATTCCAGCCCTTAGTTTAATCTTGGACTTGGCTTATCTTTTGGTTTTTGGTTATTTATTGGGCAAAAATATTTTTACCAAGCAAAATTTAAGTTTTCAGGCAGTGCTTGGCGTCTTTTCTTTACTATCTCTTTATTCCCTGCTCGGAGCTATTATCTATTATTTTTACCAAATAGATACATTAATAATTAATGTTTTGCTCATTACTATTTCGGGCTACATAATCTATCCCAATATCCTACCTAGAGACACTATTAAAAATCAAATTAGTTTGCCGAAAATAAGTTTGGGTTCTAGCTTGTTATCCTTATCCTATCTAGTTTTGTTTGCTATCAGTATATTTATGCTCTGGCGCTCCCAAACAGTGGAAGCGATTTTTACGCCCTGGCAAGTTTTACCCAAAGAATTTTTCGCTGTTTATCTTTTGGCCACATTTAATTTAATTGTTTTGATTTTAAAAGGTAAAAGCCCATGCGCTCCGATTCTAATTGCCTTGCATTATTTTTTAACAACCACAGTGGCTTTGATTATTTATAAAATGGGTTATGGCTTTGATCCATTTATTCATCAAACAACTGAGCAAGTTATTTTTGCCAAGGGTTTTATTTTACCAAAACCATTTTATTATCTGGGGCAATATTCTCTGATAGTTTTTCTGGCGCATTTTTTGCAAATTTCAGTTGACTGGATTGATAAATTATTATTGCCGATTCTCTTATCTGCCTTTTTACCTTATACAATCTGCAAATCAATCAAAAAAACTTTTATCCTGCCTAAAAATATTTGCCATCTTTTGAGTTTAAGCTTTTTATTTTTACCTTTTGGCTTGTTTATAGTCACCACGCCACAAGCTTTAGCTAATTTATTTTGTATAATGGTAATATTTTTATCATTTTTATATTTGCAAGACAAGCAAATCCCCTTCCCATGCTTAATTTTTCTGGCCTTAACCGCTTCTGCCATTCACGCACTTTCCGGTATACCCATTTTAATTTATTTAATCATTGTCTTCTTAATAAAAAATAGAAATCTTGCCACAAAAATAATTTTGCCAATTTTTTGTGCGCTTTCTGCTCTGGCCTTGCCAATCGCCCTGCTTACAAATTCATTTATTTCAATCTATAAAGTCAGCTGGCAACAAAATGCCATCAGCTTTATTGACTGGCCAAGCATTTTTACCAAACAATACAGATTTATTTTTGATTTAGCTTATTTGTATCGCAATTCAATTTATTGGCTATTTATTATAATCGCCGTGGCCACTTTGATTTATTTAATCAGACAAAAAAAGGCGCAAATATTTTTGGCCTCATTGATAGCTTTTGTTATTTTAATAATCAATGCTTTTTTACTGAACTTCACAAAAGTCAATTTTATCATTGAATATGAACAAGGCGATTTTAGCCGCCGTGTCTGGCAATTGGCTTTTTATTTTTTATTGCCGATTGTCTGCTATGGTTTATATATATTCGCACAAAAAACTTTGCAAAAATCTTTTATCAATCGTTTATTTTTGATTACCTTCCTTACGCTTTCCCTAACCTTTGCGCTTTATTTAAGCTATCCGCGTTATGATGACTATGACAACAGTAAATTTATCAATGTCAGCGCCACTGATTTTCAGGCAGTAAAATTTATTGAAAAAGATAGCGCGGGTGATAACTATATTGTGCTGGCCAATCAAATGACTAGCGCTGCGGCCTTAAAAACCTTTGGCTTTGGCAAATATTACAATAATAATTATTTTTATCCCATTCCGACTGGCGGCGAGCTTTATAAATATTATGAAAAAATGCTTTATACTGACACTTCTAAAAAAACAATGATTGAGGCCATGAATTTTGCCGGCGTAAAAGTCGCCTATTTTATCTTGCCGACTTATTGGAAACAATTTACAATAGTTGACCAAGCAGCGCAAAAAGCAGCGGGTAGCATTTATAACCTCGGCGACAAGATTTATATTTATAAATACTCAAAATAAATTTTTATAAAAGAAAAAGCCCTATCATTTGATAGGGCTTTTTAATACGATTCAACCTTTTTTCTGCGTGTGCCTCCTTCTCCGAAATATCTAATTTCAAAAGGCACAAGCAGGGCGTGTTCAGCTTCATCCCAAAGCTTGGGCATGGTTTCCTTAATAGCAAATCTTTGCAGGCCATCAAGCTGGAGATAAAGTGGCCAGATTTTTGTCTCAAAATCATCCTTTTGTTCCAAGGCTTTTTTCAAATTAAATATTGTCATTCTTATACGGCGCTTGAATTCTCTGGTATTATGGAGTTCACCGTTAATCAAATTTAGCCCTAAAGCATGGAGGATTGTCCCTTTTCTGGCAAAATATGATTTATGCAGACGATATGAAAGCCGAGGCCTAAGCCTATTCCAATCCCAGTCAGAGCCTGGGCAAAAAGTTAAACAATAACCCTTTCCAACGGTTGAATAGATGGCTGATATTATGGGTGCGTGCCAAAGTAGAGTTCCACCATTTTTTTCAATATCCTCTTGTCCTGCCGGCTTAATATAGGTTTTGCCAGTATCGCAGGGGTCATCTGGCCATTCTTCACTTCGCTCAATTATCTTTTTTTTAGTTTCAGGCCAAAAATCCGGCGCGGAAAAAAATATATTGTCCGCGTAGCGAGAATAATTCCCCTTAACCCTGCCTGCTAATTTAGCCAATTGATCGTCAAGCGGCACAAAACATAAATCAAATAATCTCGGGCTTGTTGGCGCGCCTTGGGGCAAACCATATTTAGGTAATGCGGGATTGTTATTTTGCCAAGTGGTCAAGACAGTTAAATAAAAAGCTGCATTATAGCCGTATTTTTGCTGACGAAAAAAATTAAAGACCGCCTCATGGCTCGTGGACGGAAAAGCGTCTTTGACATCAGTGGTAAAAATCGCCAAATCAGATTGGAGAAATGGCGATAAAGCATCTTTGATTCCTCCACCAGAAAAGCCAAAACAATTTGCATGCTTGGCAATTGGCTTTAAAATGTATTTATTGATTCTTTCTTGAATGATTTTCAAATCAGCATCTGGAATTTGTAAAATCCTTTTTTTACCGCTTCTTTTGGGAACAATTACTTGCTTATACAACCATGGGCTCCGCATAACTGCGGCCCACAAAATTCTCCTGAATTTTTCAAAATCATGCGTCGGATAAACAAGCTCTTCAAATAAATACCAAGCTGCTTTGCGACCTGGAATGGAAAGTATGGGATTTTTTATCCCCTTTCTGGATTCTGGCACTTTTTATCACCTCACTTTCATTTTTTATTTTCAAAGAAAAAGGAGGGAGAATAACCCCCCTCCTTAGCGCTGGTTACCTGCGAATCGGGAGTGAGAACCATCATGGTGTACCATGCTCTGGGCCGATTCATGTTTTGATATTCCGTCAGAATTCTGACAGACCTTTTCAGCTACTTTAGGATTTATTTGGACCCGGCCGGATCACTAAATCCCCATTACGGGGTTTTCGTAGGGAGGGATGCAAGGCTTATGCACCTAAGTTCAAGTTTCGGATATTCCCTCTCCTTATCCTATTTTGCCTCAAAGCTCGCTAACCAGCGAATAATAATACTTTATTTAAAATTTTCCAAAAAGTCAAATAAAAAGAGCCCGATTTTTGTCTGGCTCTTTTAGCGTATTTTATTATTTTTATTGTATTTTTCCGTCAATCACTGACGCCACGGTAGAACAATTAAAATTATCAGACAGGTCTATACTGCAAACGCGGTAATAATAACCGCCAACGCTGGTTATATTAACTTCTTTATCCAGATAATCTTCCTGGCCAATTTTTCTGGTGGTCAGTTTATCAGCCGGATAAGCAGGTGAAAAATTATAAGCCGAGCGTAAAATCGCATATTCTTTAAAATCCTGGTCTTGATTTTTTGACCAGACTAATTTTACTCCGCTTTCTGAAATTGTAGCGCTCACAACCGGCGCTTGAGGAGGAATGGTATCCTTAATCGAAGTTTCTATTTTAATATTAGAAATTGTACCGCAAGCCACATTGTCATTTGTTTTAAGCACGCAGATTCTATAATAATAGTTTTTATCTTTTTCAGCCAAATTATCTAGATAAGAATTTAAATCTCTATCTTCAGAAGATTTTATGACAGTATCATCAGGATATTTTGGACTAGTTTTAGTATCTGATCTGACAATTTGATAACTTTTAAAATCTGCATCAGCGTAAACTGACCAAGACAAATAAATACCATTATCTTTTATAGCAGCTGATAATTGCAGACTGTCTGTTATGGCCTCAAATTTTGGTGCATCTGTCATGGTCGCATTCAAACCTTTATCTAAATCAAAATTCCATTTATACCAAGCTTGTTTTGCCAAACTTGTTGCAGTAAAAGTTTCAATCTTCATCATCTCATTTTTGGATGATTTCAAATTTACCAAGGCTTTTTCATTAGCATCCAAACGGCTGCCTATGACAAAATTATTGCTTTTATCTAAAACCTCAACTCTTACGCTTCTCTCTATGTTTGAGACCGCCACATAATTTGCAGTGGCATTATTAATCACCTCAAATTTTGTGCCCAAGGCGGTTATTAAAACATCCAAAGCTTTTACTTGATAATTCGCACCTTCGCTGAGATTGTAATAAACTCTGCCACTAAGTTCTTCTATTAAAAAATTTTTGTCCTCGGTGTTTCGCAAGACAATTTCTGTATTTTCTCCCAAACGAATAATTGAACCATTATCTAAATTTAAAACTGCCCGGCTATTTGATCCTGTTTTAATTTTGTCGCCTTGGTGCAAAATAGTATTTTTTATAGCCGTAATATAACCCTCTTTTTTTACAGCCATTTGCACATCGCCCTCTGTTAATGACAAATTCAATAATAAATTATGGGAAATTTCGTGAATTTGATCCTGATTTAAATTACTATCATTAGATTTGGAAACATCAATTTTAGAAAAATAATTTGTATAAAACCAATATATAAAACCTAAAACCAATAGAATAATTAAAATGATAATTAACCATTTGATCGGAGTGGTTCTGCGTTTATAATAATAAATCGCGCTCATAGGCTTAGGAGCTTATAAATATATTTTTTAATATCAAATTCTTCTGCTTTTATTCTAGCATTTTCAGCCAAATGTGGAAAATTGGCGATATTATTTTTACTTAAATTTAATTTATTGAGCAAGCTAAACTTATTGCCTGGCTCAAATAGATAACCATTAACACCCTCCTGCACTAATTCGGGAATACCGCCAATAGATGCGGCAATCACTGGCGTGGCAAATTTATAACTGTCATATATCACGCTTGGTGAATTTTCATAACACAGTGATGGCACAATTGTATAATGTACTTGTTTAAAAACTTCTTTGCCCAGCAAATTGGCGGAAATAAAGCCCAAAAACTCCAACCAGTCGGCATTTTCATATTTTTTCTTAAGTTCTTCTTCTAAACTTCCGCGTCCAACAATAAAAAGACGGCAGTTGCTCTGCTTGTTAAATTCGGCAAAAACTTCCAGTAAAAATGAAATGCCTTTATGCTTTTCTAATTGTCCCAAAAATAAATAATTAATTTTATTAGCATCTAATTTTTTTTGCAAAACATTGGCTTCTAAAATTATGGGATTGGGCAAGACAATTTCCTTTGATTTTTTAAAAAAACCTCGTTTATGATAAAAATCCAAAAGCCACTTGGATGGCGAGACTATTACTTCGGGATTATTAAATAATTTTTTGTTAATTTTAATA
>CAIXNZ010000094.1 GCA_903920975.1 Candidatus Falkowiibacteriota bacterium
CGGTAATTGCTAATTTCAGGTGGGTATCTGTTTCAATTTTTGCTTATTGCGATTACACTTTCCAATTTTTTAACACTTTAGTGGAGATTCCCGATTTTGGCATTTGGAGTCCTTATGGTCTGGGCAGTCTTAATTTATTACCCTGGCGACTGGCTGGACAAAACAATTTAATATTCGGACTATTTGGCGCTTTGGGATTTAATTCTAATGTAGCAGATAAATTATTAATAATGTGGCCCTGGGTAATTTTATCGGGAGTTGTCAGTTTTTTTCTGGTTAGAAAAATGACCAAATCAGATGTCGGAGGACTTATCGGCTCCTTTGTTTTTTGTTTTAATACTTATTTTTTGGCAATAAATAGAGCCGGACATTTACTTCTCTCGATTTCTTCGGTTTGGGCAGTTTTTTCATTACTATTTTTTATTAAAACACTAGAAGAAAAAAAAATATATCTGGCAATCTTAACAGCATTGTCTCTATTTATTACCGCTGCATATGATTTCAGAAACTTATATATAACCATCTGGATATTGCTATTATATTTTCTCTTTTTTTTATTTATCAAAAAAGAAAAGCTGAACAATATTAATTCCATTAGTACCGCTATCTTCTCTCTCTTGCCGATGATTATTCTATCATCACTAAGTATTTTTTGGGTGGTTCCATCTTTCCAATCAGGTTTTTTTAGTGAGAACCTCTTACTCTCTAGAGATTTATTCGGCAGCAGTTTTTACCACATAACCAGAGCGCTAACAATGTTTCACCCCTTTTGGACAGGTGGCGCTATTGAATGGTTTATTGTCCAAAAAATACCTTTTTATTTTTGGCTGACACCCATCCTTGTCTTCTTGGGATTGATTTTAAATAGAAAAAATAAAAACATCCTATTCTTTGCGGCTATTTCATTACTAGGAATATTTTTAGCCAAGCAAGCTGGCGATCCTCTGAGAAACACTTACCAAACATTATTTGAAAATTTACCGGGCTTTAATGCCTTTCGTGAAGCCAGTAAATTTTATCTTCTGATTGCCATTGGCAACTCGGTTTTGATTGGTTCATTCGTCGCCTGGCTGTGGCAGAATTGGAATCAAATTAAATGGCAAATCTACGGAAAATATATTTTGGCAATTACCATTTCCTTATTTTTTCTCTGGAATGTAAAACCACTCATTACCGGCGAAATAGGTTCAATGTTTATACCGAGGCAAATTCCCAATGATTATAAAATTTATAAAGATTTCATTCTTAAACAAGATGGTTTTTTCAGAACATTGTGGACTCCAAATAATTCCAGATGGACACTTTACACCAACGAGAAACCACTCCTAAGCGCTGTTAATGTAATCAACAATGAATGGAAAAAATATACTACTCTCATACCGAATTATAAAGATCTGGCGATAAATGAACAAATTATGGGAATTATTAAAATACCAGGCGCTAAAGAGCTTTATAATTATTCATCAATTAAATATATTGTTGTGCCAACCGACGATTCTGCCAATGATACTGATCCTTTTTATTATTATGGCCGTCAGAAAAACCCAGATATCAGAAATTGGTATATTTCCGAACTAGATAAAGTGAAATGGTTAAAAAAAATTAATATTGGCACCAAGGAATTGGTTATCTACGAAAATACTGATTATAAACCCTATTTTTTTACTTTAAATACTATTTATAATCTTGATTATCCTGGCGATCTGAATCAAGGGTTTAATTTTATTAGTAATCAGCTAAACGGTGATTTGAATTTCATACTATCAGATAGCGGGGCAAAGCAAGACGTCAAGCCGTTATCATTGCTAAAAAACCTATATGCTAAAATTGGAGACAAAAACATAAAAAAAGATCTCTCGATAATTCAAGATAGCATTATGATCGGCAACCAAAATAATTCAAACAGCTTATTTGTCAATCAAATTAAAACCGATGTCTATTATTCGCTTACGAACAAGAAATTAGAACTCTATACCGGCTCAAATGGAATTTTATCCGTAAATAAAGAAATTGAAACAAATAATAACGTAAATATTTTTTATCAGAAACAACTCGGCTTGAGCAAATATTATCTAAGTATCGAAAACAATCTTATCCCCGTTGAAGCAAAAGAATCTCAGCGCATTTATTTATCTGAACCAACTAAGCAAATTGAATTGTACTCCACGGGTGCAAATATGATAGGCAATCCTTCATTTGAGCAGGGGCTTTGGCAGCAAAAAGTCGGAGATTGCAATAAGTATGATGACAATGGATTATTGGCAATGTCTCTAAATAATCAAGAAAAGACTGACGGTAAGAATTCTTTACAACTTGAAGCCACAAGACACATTGCCTGTGTTTTACAAAAATTTAAAGTAGAACCAAATAATAACTATACGTTTAGTTTTGATTACCATGGTTCAACCTCAAAAACCGCCGGATTCTATATGCAATTTAATGACCCGGATAAGACGGTAGTTAGCGATATTCAAAACATAAGCGATGACCAATGGCATAATTTTTTAATAAAAATAAAGACACCCGCTGGCGCTGCACAGGCAACCTTATACATATATGCTTACGCTTCGGATAATCAAACCAATAATATTGTCAGGTATGACAATTTCAGCTTTGCCAGGCTCTGGCTAGAAAATAAAATACAGATACCCAGCCCTGATAAAAATTTCGCAGAAACTGCGCTCAAACTGAATGAAGGCGAAAATATTTTTGAATTCAAGGATAATCATTACAATTATCAAAATATTTTGAATAACGGATCGTTTGAAAACGGATTGTGGTCAGCCAAAGTCGGAGATTGCCATAATTACGATAAAAATCCTATCATTGCCATGAGCTTGGATAATAAGCAAAAAAGCGCTGGCAATTATTCCTTAAAGTTGAGCGCTCAAAAACATATTGCTTGTACAAGTGTCTCTACACCAATAACAAGCAATGCTATTTATTTATTAAGTTTTGATTATCAGAGCGACAATGCTTATAAGGCCGGCTACTATCTTAGCTTTAATGATGGCTCCAAAAGCAATATCAACGAGGTCTTGTTAATTTCAGATAGCAAATGGCACACTCTAGAAAAAATGATCAAAATACCCAACGGCGCTGATAATCTTAGCTTATATATTTATGCTTATGCGTCTGATAACAAAAAAAATAATATTGTGCGCTATGATAATTTTAAGCTGATTCAAATCCCCAATTTAACAAATGAATTTTATCTAGTAAGCAAACCGGAAAAAATGCTTAAAGAGCCAAGCAAGATTGATTTTAATCTGGCAAGTCCGACAAAAAAAATTGTTCATATCAAAGGCGTGACTACACCGTTTTTCCTAATCATGAGCGAAGGCTATCATAATCAATGGCGCCTTGAATTAAATAATGGAAAAATTGCGGGATTATTTTCCAGTTGGTGGCCGTTTGCCAAATCGGACAGCGTTAGCGATGAATTTCATTATAAATTGAATGACTTTTTAAATGTTTGGTATATCAACCCTGACGAATTATGCAAAAATAACAATAGCGCCTGCAAAAAAAATAGCGACGGCTCATATGACCTGGAAATGGTGGTTGAGTTTTGGCCGCAACGCTGGTTTTATTTGGGTCTGATCATCAGCGGATTAACATTGCTAAGTTGTTTATTATATTTAATTTATTACTTTGTAAATAAATATGGCCCGAGAAATAAAAATTGAATTTAGAATTCCCGGCTTTAATGAAAGCCTAACTTTTGCAAAAAATATTCTTTTGCTAATCCTAAATTTTGTAAAAAAAATGAGTTGGCAATATGGGACAGCTGCCCTTGCGTTTTTATTACACATATATAAATACATTGTGGCTGATATTAAAAATAAGAAATGGCAGGGTTTAATTGTTGTTTTATTTACTATCGTGGCATTTCTTCTTTGGGGAATATCAAGCGCGCTCTTATGGTTATTATTTCTAATTTTTCTTGTTTATGGCTGGGAAAATAGAGTCCTTGCTGTTTTAGCCTTAATTTGTCTGGTACTTTGCCCATTTCTGCTGCTCTTTAATAAAGAGACTTGGGCAGAGCCAATGGCTGTTTACGCATTTTTTTTCTTAGTTATGACACTTATTTTGCAACTGATTGATTACAGATTTGGCGAATACCTAAAAAGTAAAAACTTATGGTAAAAAAAATACCCAGTGAAATTTATTTTTCTATAATTTTTGTTATTTTAATTTTATGGCAAATCCTTTTACCAGGCTATATTTTGACTTTGGATATGGTTTTTACCCCTAAATTAAACCTTAATTATAGCGAAGGTTCATTTTTAAACTCCTTGCCAATCATATATCTCTTGAAGTTTCTAAATATTTTCCTGGATGGCTGGATAATTCAAAAAATAATACTAGTAACATTATTTTTTTGTTTATTTTATCTGGCTCTAAAATA
>CAIXNZ010000095.1 GCA_903920975.1 Candidatus Falkowiibacteriota bacterium
ATACTCTTGACATAATTTTTTTTATATGTTATACTATAGTATGATTTTCTAAACCCGTAAGGGGTATTAATTTTGTATATAATTTCTATAATAATATAAATATGTCCGCAAGAATAAAAACAATTAGCTACGCAGAATTAGTTGGCTCTCTACTGAGTAATTTACCAGAAAGAGAACGCGAAGTTTTGCAAAAAAGAAACGCCTTGACCGATACAGAAGGTGCTACTTTAGAAGAGATTGGTGAGCAATATAATATTACTCGCGAAAGAGTCAGACAGATTGAGAAAGAAGGCTTGAAAAAGCTTTTGAATTTGGACTATGATAAGGCCAAATTACCAATCAATGATTTGCAATCTCAAATAGAAGAGTACTTGAAAGCAAGCGGCGGTTTAATGGCTGAAAGCCATTTAACTGAAAAACTAATGAATGAAAGCAAGGCTGAAGAAGAAAAAGCATTAAGCTTTCTTTTGGGCTATATTTTAGGTTCTAGATTTAATAAGATTGATGATAATGATGAATTTCATGTTATTTGGCATCTTGATGGCGTAAATCTGGATCAGGCATTGAAAATTGCCGCTGCCCTAAAAGACATGCTTGAAAAACAGGGTTCTCCGTTACATATTGAAGATTTACATGAACAATTTCAATCGCATAATCTCTATGATAATGTTGATAAAATCCCTGGCGATAATCAAGCTATAATCGAAGCTCTTTTAAGAGCTAGACGCGATATTGGCAGAAATATTTTAGGCCAATGGGGCTTAGCCGGTTGGAATACTATTAAGCCAAAGAGAATGACTGATAAAGCTTATTTGATTATGTTAAGAGAAGGCAAACCATTGCATTTTACAGAAGTTGCCGATTTAATCAACCAAACGAATTTTGATCATAAAAAGGCTTGTCCGGCCACTGTCCATAATGAATTAATACTTGATGATAAATATGTTTTAGTCGGCAGAGGCATTTATGCTTTGCGCGACTGGGGTTATCAAGAAGGCACGGTCTCTGATATTATTGAACAAATTTTAAAAGCCAAGGGCTCAATGACTAAGAAAGATTTGATGGATGAAGTCTTGAAGCAAAGATTAGTCCAAAAAACCACTGTCACTCTAGCTTTAATGAATAAGGATAGATTTAATCGAGCAGAAGACAGCCGTTACAATATCGCTTAAATACAATTTACATATAAATAAAAGAAACCTCCAATCTTTGGCGGTTTCTTTTATTTTCATTAACCAAATATATTAAATCATGTTATAATATATCAAAGTATGCAAGGCCTAGACATCTACACAATAAGCCAAATAATTCAGACGACTTTGGAGGATTTTTTTAATCAATTTTCTACCATGACCACGTGGGAGATTGTTTGGAATTTCCTCTTTGTTTATCAGGGCTGGATTATCTATTTAATTATAGTTTTTAAGTTTTTGATTTTTCCTGAATACATGTTTTTTATCAATAACCGCTGGTTCATGAAGATGGGAAAACCAGTGCTTTTGGCTATTGACGTGCCTCGTATGAATGAGCAAAGTATTCAGGCCATGGAAAATTTCTTTGATCATTTACAAGGCGCTCATGGCACGATTAATTGGTGGCAAAAGTATATTGATGGCGAATTTCAGCTTTCATTTTCCTGCGAATTAGTCAGCCTTGAGGGTAATGTTCAGTTTTTGATCAGGGCTCCAAAACATTTACGCAATTTAGCGGAAGCAGCTGTTTATGGCCAATATCCAGACGCCGAGATAACAGAAGTTGATGATTATATTAATACAGTACCGAGAATTTTTCCCAATGACACACACGAAATGTGGGGTTGTGAATTTTCTTTGAGTGCCAAAGAAGTTTATTTTCCTATAAAAAGTTATCTCAAATTTCAAGATCGCTTTGGTGAGCAAGTCTTTGTTGACCCCATGGCAGCTTTATTGGAAACCCTGAGCACTATCGGCCCTGGTGAACAAATTTGGTTACAATATTTGATTAAACCCCTTGAAGTCGGCTGGGGACGCAAAGGCGGGCAAGTATTAATTAATAAAATGTTAAATATTAAAGAGAAAGAAGCTGCCCCGGGCCTGATCGGGAGTGCTTTGGCTGGTACATCTACCTTATTAAGTGAGTTTACGCAGGAATTAGCCGGCACTGGCTGGGCCGGGAATGAAGAAAAAAAAGATGAAAAAGCCGATGCCATCATGTTAAGATTGTCTCCTTATCAGCGCGAACTTTTAGAGGGAGTTGAGCGCAAAATTTCTAAATTGGCTTTTAACACCAAAATACGTTTAATTTATACTGCTGAAAAGGGCCATATGAACAAAGCTATTGGCGTCAATGGGGTTATTGGCGCGATTAAGCAATGGACAGACATGAATTCCAATGGTTTAAAGCCAATGCTCAAGGAAACCGGTACTAATGCTCCATTTTATTATTTAAGAGATTACAGACGTAATACAAGACGAAATACATTAATGTCTGCCTATAGGGACAGAGATGGAGTTGTGGGGATGGCAGGTAAGCCGTTATGTAGTGAGGAATTGGCTTCTTTGTGGCACTTTCCCAGTATTAATGTTAAAGCGCCATTACTTAAAACCACATCTTTCAAAAAAGCGGCGGCTCCAGTTGGTTTGCCTTTAGCCGGAGAAATGCCGGTGATGGAAGCGCCAAGGAAAATTACTGAAGCCATGGCTGAAAAAGCAGCTGTTGAACCTACTTTTGATTATGATAATGATGCCTTTGAAATGCAATTTGCTAAAGACAAAGAGGCTTTTAAAGCTTCCCGTCCTGAACGAGAAGAAAGATTGAAAGAAATTGAGGCTCAAGAAGAAATAAGATTAAAGCAAGCTCAAGAGGCGAAAAAAGTCAAAGACGATGCTGAAGAAGAAAAACCAAAATTAGAAAATAAACTTAAGCAAGCTGAAACAATAACCAAAAAGAAAGAAGCACCGCCAAATTTGCCGATTATGGAATAAAATTATGGATGATCCTAAACTGCAAAAATTTATTGAGAGCGGCATTACGCCGCTAGGTGTGGCCACTTTTAGAAATCGTGACCTAGTTTTTGGCATAAAAAAAGATGATCGCCGCCGTCATGTTTATATTATCGGTAAAACCGGCATGGGCAAAACTACTTTAATTGAAAATATGGTTTATGCCGATGTCATTTCCGGCCGCGGCGTTTGTTATGTTGACCCGCACGGCGATACTGCGGAGAAAATGTTATCTTGGATACCGGCCAGTCGTATCAACGATGTTGTTTATTTTAACCCGGCTGATTATGAAAATCCCATATCTTTTAATGTTCTGGAAAAAGTTGACCCGCATTACAGGCATTTGGTTGCTTCAGGTTTAATTGGTGTCTTTAAAAAGCTCTGGGCAGATTCCTGGGGCCCTCGTTTGGAATATTTATTAAGAAACGCAATTCTGGCTCTGCTAGAATATCCAGACAGTACTCTACTCGGGATTAACAGATTATTAGTTGATAAAGAATACAGAAATAAAGTAATTTCCAAAGTTCAAGATCCTGTGGTTAAGCAATTTTGGACAGAAGAATATACGAAATATGGCGGCCAGTTTCAGGTGGAAGCCATTGCTCCTATTCAAAACAAAGTCGGACAATTTTTATCAACTTCTTTAATTAGAAATGTTGTAGGACAAGTTCAGTCATCTATTGATTTGAGAAAAGTCATGGACGAGGGCAAGATTTTGATTTTAAATCTTTCCAAAGGTAGAATTGGGGAAGACGCCTCCAAACTATTTGGTTCCATGATGGTCACAAAATTACAATTGGCTGCTATGAGCCGTGTCGATATGCCCGAAGAAGAACGCCGTGATTTTTATTTATACGTTGATGAATTTCAGAATTTTGCCACTGATTCTTTTGCTGATATTTTATCTGAAGCCAGAAAATACCATTTATGCTTAAATATCGCCCACCAGTATGTGGAACAGCTTGGCGAGGTAGTACAGCCGGCTGTTTTTGGCAATGTGGGAACTATGATTACCTTTAGAATCGGCGCCGCAGATGCTGAGTTTTTGGAAAAAGAATTTGCACCGCATATTTTACCGGAAGATTTGATTAATCTGCCTAAATTTGAATATTATACAAAATTAATGATTGATGGCGTTTCTTCAGAGCCATTTTCAGCCAGGGGTTTGCCGCCAATTTTCAGAGGTTCGATGGGCAATGAAGAAAAAGTGATTAAAGTATCCCGTGAAAGATATGCCAAGCCACGTGAAATTGTTGAAGATAAAATTAAACGCTGGAGTGAGAGTAAAAACGAAGATGTTAAAAGTTTTTCAGCTCCTAGGCGCGATGACAAACGCGAAGGTCCAGCCCCAAAATGGGAAGACAAAAAATCTGCTTCTTCTACACCTAGACAAGATGGGCAAAGAGAAAATAGGATATCTTCTGCCGAAGAAAAACCCAGAACCAGTTTTTTTGACGCCATCTGCGCTAGTTGTGGTAAAAAAGTTGAAGTGCCGTTTAAACCAGATAATATTAGACCGGTTTTTTGCAAGGATTGCTTAAAACAGTCCAGAAGAGGCCAGATACAGGCCATTGCGCCAAAATCAGCTGTTGAAGTAAAAAAAGAACCCGCCATGGAAGAAACAATTTCTTTAAAACAGATATCTGAGCAAACCAGAGATTTTAGGGGTAGGCAAACTGAAGAGCCGAAAAAAGTAGAAAAAATTCCCGTGCCAGAAATTATAGAAAAACCCAAGGCAGAGATAAAAAAAGAACCATTTGTAACTGAAGCTAAGAAATCCGCCTTCGTTAAAACTATGGCCGATGAAGAAAAAAAAGAACAGCCAAAACCAAAAGAAATAGTCAGAATACCAGTTCCAGAAATAGTAGAAAAACCCAAGCCCGAACCTAAAAAAGAGCCAGAAATAAAGATTGAGAAAATTAAACCTGAAATGGAAAAAGTAGAGGAGTCGGCCTTCGCTCTGGCTTCGGCTCGCATAGAGCGAAGCCTTGCCAAGACGAGTAAAGCTACGGCCGATGAAGAAAAACCAATTGAGAAACCAATTGTTAAGCCAGTAGTTGAAGTAAAAGAAACTCCAGCGCCTCAAAAGAAAAAATCTGCACCAGCCGTTGATTTTTTAAGAGGAAATGATGATGAAAACGAGGGTAAAAAGCTTAAGCAAGGTGAAGTAATTGAATTATAATTAGTAAATAATAAAAGCGCCCAATTCGGGCGCTTTTATGATATAATAAAGCTATGAAAAAAGATGTGATTTACCTAGGCGCTGATCACGCTGGTTTTAGGTTAAAAGAACAAATTAAAAAGTATTTATTAGCCCAGAAATCAATGGTAATTGATTTGGGTAATTTGAAATTGGATAAAAATGATGATTATCCTGATTTCGGCTACAAAGTCGCCAAAGCAGTTGCTAAAGACAAGAACTCCAATGGTATTTTAATCTGTGGTTCGTCTTTTGGCGTTTGTATTGTGGCTAATAAAGTGAGGGGAATTCGAGCGGTTTCTATTGATAACGTGAAAGATGCCAAACTTTCACGAGAACATAACGATGCTAACGTTTTATGTTTATCTGGCTGGAATTTAAAATTTGATTTAGCAAAGAAAATTATTGTTGTTTGGTTAAAAACTAAATTTAGCAATGCGCCAAGACATAAGAGGCGATTGGCAAAAATAAGAAAATATGAAAGTTAAACTTGTTCCTACAATTTTGGTAAGGAATTTCAGTGAGTTTGAAAATAGAGTTAAAATTTTAGAAAAATATTTTTCTTTTGTGCAGATTGACTGTGCAGATGGCAAGTTCGTGAAAAACAAGACGTTTTACGAAGTTAATAAAGTTAAAAAGTTCATAAAGTTTATAAAGTATAAGGGAAATTTGGAACTACACTTAATAGTTAAGGAACCCCTAAAAGAGGTTAAAAAGTGGATTGGCTATAAAAAATTAATGAGTGCTATTTTTCATTTCGAAACAGTTAAAAATGACAAGGAAATTTTAGAAATTATTAATTTATTGAGAAAGAATCGGATTAAAGCTGGTTTAGCGATTAATCCCGGCACAAAAGTGGAAAAGATAAGAGAATTTCTGCCTCATTTAGACGAAGTTTTGGTTTTAGGAGTTGAACCGGGTTGGGGAGGTAAGGAAATAAAGTTGAAAGTTGTAAAGTTGAAAGTTCATAAAGTCAGGAAGTTGGCTCCGAAAATTAATATTGGTGTTGATGGGGGAGTGAATTTAAAAAATGCCAGACAAATTATAAAAGCAGGAGCAAATGTATTATACGCTGGCTATTCTCTAAATAACATCAATAATATTAAAGCTTTTAAGAAATTAATTAGATAATTATGATATATCGCTGTAAAGTATGCGGTTATATTTATAAAGATGGCAAAGAGCCGCTAGAATGCCCGATTTGCCAAAATACCAATTGTTTTGAAGTCATTTCAGAAGATAAAATCAATTACGAATTTTTCAAAGAATCTTGGAGCCGCCAGGTTAAATGGATGAATTCTACTAAATATCAGAATGAAATAATGCTTAACCCCGACGAAACTGTTTTGAAAACACTGGCTGAGGCAGAAGGTAATTTTTTGAAATCTGGCAAACAGGCGTATTGTCCGTGTCGTTTATTAACTAATAATCAATTAGCTGATAAGAAAATAATTTGTCCGTGTTATTTTTATATGGGCGAAGTGGAATTGCAGGGGCATTGTCATTGCTCGCTTTATTTAGTGAAAAAATGAAGAAGTTAAATCTTGAACAACTTAAAAAAGTTGCCAACACTTTAAGAATTGATGTTATTAAAATGTTGGCGAAGGCTGGATCGGGACATCCAGCCGGCTCTTTAGGCATGGCTGATATTTTTAGCGCTCTTTATTTTAATATTTTGAATCACAATCCAAAAAATCCGCTTTGGGACAAGCGTGATCGCTTAATTTTATCCTGCGGACACATTGTGCCAATCAGATACGCGGCCATGGCAGAAAGCGGCTATTTCCCAGTTGCCAAATTAATGACTTTACGTAAACTCGGTTCGCCTCTACAAGGTCATCCTTCTTTTGTTGATATGCCAGCCTTGGAATGTTCTTCTGGACCATTGGGTCAAGGCGTTTCAGTAGCAGTTGGCAAAGCTTTAGCTGCCAAAATGAATAAGCAAAAACATTTTGTCTATTGTATTACTAGCGATGGCGAACATGATGAAGGCCAAACATGGGAAGCAATCATGACAGCGGCAAAATACAAATTGGACAATTTAATTTTCATTGTAGATAGAAATATAATTCAGATTGACGGGTTTACCGAAAATATTATGCCGCTTAAACCACTTTGCGAAAAGTATGAAAAATTTAATTGGCACCTCTTAAGAATAGATGGCAATAATATGAAAGAAATTTTGGCAGGATTTGTTAAGGCGAAAAAGTTAAAAGGCAAACCAAAAGTAATTATCGCACACACAATTCCTGGTAAGGGCGTAAAATTTATGGAAAATAAATGGGAATGGCACGGAAAAGCGCCCAATGGAAAAGAGGCGGAATTAGCTTTAAAAGAATTAGCGTAACTGTCATGCTGAGCATGTCGAAGCATGATATAATGTTGTCGCCCTTCGACAGGCTCAGGGTGACAACGAGAAAATAAATTCAATGATTAATTTATCAAAACAACCAGAAATGAAAGCTTGTCGCGATGGTTATGGCGAAGCGCTTTTGGAATTGGGTAAGAAAAATAAAAATGTGGTTGTTTTGTGCGCTGATTTGGAAGAATCCACCAGAACAATAGATTTCGGTAAAAAATATCCCAAAAGATTTGTGGAGGTGGGTGTGGCAGAACAAAATATGGCAGGCATTGCCGCTGGTTTAGCGCTTGAAGGAAAAATACCTTTTATGAGTTCTTTTGCGGTTTTTTCGCCAGGCAGAAATTGGGAACAGATCAGAGTTTCTATTTGTTATAATAATGCAAATGTAAAAATTGTCAGCTCGCACGCTGGCTTGAACGTGGGCGAAGACGGAGCCACTCATCAGGCTTTGGAAGATTTGGCCACCATGAGAGTTATACCAAATATGACAGTTATTGCGCCATGCGATTATTTAGAAACAAAAAAAGCAGTTATGGCTGCGGCAAAATACAAGGGTCCTGTTTACATCCGTTTTGGCCGTGAAAAAACACCGATAATAACTTCCATACAATCAAGATTCCAAATTGGTAAGGCTGAAATTTTGAGACAAGGAAAAGATGTGACAATTATTGCTTGTGGACCAATGGTTGCCGAAGCGCTAAAGGCCGCTGATGAATTGGCAAAGCAGAAAATTAGTGCAGAAGTTATTAATTGCCATACGATTAAACCAATTGATAAAAATACTATTATAAAATCAGCCAAAAAAACTAAAAGAGTAGTGACTATTGAAGAACATGAGGTGAACGGGGGATTAGGCAGTGTTGTGGCCGAAGTTTTGGCTCAAAATTACCCAGTTAAAATGGAAATTATTGGCGTCCCTGATAAATTTGGTGAGTCAGGAACAACTAAGCAACTTTATGATAAATATGGATTAAACGCAACTGCAATAATTAAAAGTGTTAAAAAATTATTAAAATAAATTTATGAAGAAATCCACTTTCTATTTGTTATTACTTTTTTTATTTATTAGCCAATTTAATCTTATTTCAGCTAAAGCTGCCGACTGGACAGATTTATTTGCCTATCCATCGGATTCATCACCTAGTGGAGTAGCATTGAAATCTACATCCGTTTCATTGCTTAAATTTTCCCTAAAGTCAGATGGAGCAGACGTTATTCTTAATAGATTATTTTTGACAGAAAGTCAAAAAGTAGGTATTAAAGATTTTAAACTTTATTTAAATAATTCCAACACCTCTTCTGGCACAGCTACAAACCCAGATTTTGTCTTATTTGATAATTTGAATATACCGCTTCAGCAATCAATTACTTATAATTTTGAAGTAAAAGCAAATACTACCGAGGCTATCTCTAATAATTATGAATTAGATTTGTTTAGTGCCGTTACTGAACCGATTACATACACTATTGGCAAGGGGTTTCCTATTTACGGAAATTCACTTAAATTTTTGCCTAATTTAAATATTTCTTTAGTTAGCGATTCTCCCTCTGGCAATGGCACTAATAGTAATTCCACCCTAGTAATGAAATTCAAGCTTGCGGCTGAAAATGAAGATATTATCATACAAGATATTCTTACATCCGAAACTGGCGGTTTAGGAAGTGCTACTAATTATAAACTAGTAGATAATAGTACGGGCATCGTATTGGGATCAACTGAAAACATAGGGTCGGGTGTATATAAATTTTCCAGCCTTAATTTAAAAATTATAAAATATACTGAAAAAATATTGGATATATTTGCCGATACAAATAATACAACGGGTAGTTATAAATCAAATGTATTAAGTATCGTAACCTCTAGTCAGACAATTTTTAATAGTTTGCCTTTAGCTGGTAATTTACTAAATTTTCCTACACACGAAGTACCAGCTATTACTTTTTCTAACGTCAAAGTCACGGGTTATGCGCCGGATTCATTTAGTTTAGAATATGATACAAATATTGCAGATTTTAATGATGTTTCAGTTACCGCCACTACTGAATGTATAGATACTAATTTAAATAAGGTTTTTTGTACATCTTTGGGTGAACATCATACGCCGATATTAACGGTTGCGCCAACACATCATAAATTTTATATCTCTAAATATGACACCATGGGAACTTGGCTGACTGGAAATAAAGTATATTATCAAATTAGCAGTCCACAGATTGCTTATCCTCAAGGTATAAGTCAGATTTATGAATATATAATTCCAGCAGCTTCGACAAAACTTAATATTTCTAATTTTATATCAGAACCAGGTGTGGATAGTATTAAAATTACTTGGCAAACGGATAGGCCGGCGACATCTAAAATTTATATTATACCTGCAGCAGAAATTAATTATCCCGACAAATATGCCTGGGCTTGGAGCAAAGCTGAAAATTTGAAATTTAGCGATAATAATTTAACTCAGAATCATCAATATACAATTACTGGATTAACTAAGGGAATAAAATATGCTTTAAATATTGAAAATTATGATAGTAGTAATAATTATGCTCAATTTTTAACTACATTTACCACATTACTTCAACCAGCAATACCGCTTTATCCTCCGAATAAAGCTTTTAATCCAAATCCAGAATTTTATACTGGGCTGACACCAAGCCCTTATCTTTATGCTTATTTAGATCCAACTGATTTAAATAGCGATGGTACTTTAACTTTAACATGGACAGGATCAGATCCAGATAATAATCCAAGTCAACTTACGTATGATGTATATTTAGGAGAATCTAAAATATGTTCCAAAATTAGCACTACTTCGTGTAAGACACCGGTGCTTATGTTGGATTATTATTATAAATGGGTAGTATTTACTTATGATCCCCAAAATAATACCACGATAAGCGATTATTGGGCTTTTAAAATTTTTTCTGAGCCACCTGTAAAAATTATTAATGTCAGTGAGGGCAATACATATTTAGGTGATACTAAAGAAATTGATGCCACAACTAATGTTTCAGCAACTTGTGTTTTACTTTATAGTACAAATTCCGACTTAGGTAATGGACGAGAGAAAGAAATCCCAGGTACAATGACTCAGATCTTAAATCCATCTACTGAGGCAAAATATAATTATCATTTTAAACTAACAGGATTAGATGGTAAATCAACTTACTATACAAGGGTAAGGTGTAATACTAAGGATCTCGGTGATCTTAGTGCATTAAATACTTTAAATCCTGAAGGGGTTTCTACACCAAATACGCCTACAACTACAATTCCTTCTTCGGCTACCACCCAATTTGTCCAGCAAGAAAAATCTTTGGTAACAAGTACAAATACTACTTTGGTTAATCGTTTAAACGGCTACATTCTTTTACAGGTGCAAAATGCTGGTCAGGCTTGGTATGTTGACCCCAAAACTGATTTAAAATATTATTTACCCGATGGCACTGCTGCATATTCAGCTCTGAGAAAATTTGGGCTGGGCATTACCAATGCTGATTTATCCAAAATTCCAGTTGGTATTGAATCCAGATTTCAGGATACTGATACAGATGGCGATGGCTTACCTGATAAGTTAGAGGAGGGCTTAGGCACAAATCCTAATAACCCAGATAGCGATGGCGATGGCTATTCTGATTTAACTGAAGTGCAAACCGGCTATAACCCACTAGGCAGCGGCAAATTAACATTTGATACTACTTTAGCTAACAGAGTAAAAGGCAAAATCGTATTGCAAGTCCAATCCAAGGGCGAGGCCTGGTATATTAATCCCAAAGATGGCAAGCGCTATTACATGAAAGATGGGGGAGCTGCTTATCAGATAATGAGGTTTTTAAGTTTAGGCATAACTAATAGCGATCTTAGAACAATTCCCGTGGGAACATTATAAATTCCATGAAAAATCCCAAACAACTTTACATTTTACCCTTTGATCACCGCGCGACTTTTAGCAAAGGACTTTTTGGTTTTCAAGAGCCATTAACCAAAACACAGCATAAAAAGGTCAAAGAAGCTAAGCGCATGATTTGGCAAGCTTTTGTTAAAGTTTGGAGTAAAAGTATCCATAAGGAGGCTTTGGGGATTTTGGTTGATGAAGAATTTGGCAGTGAAATTCAAAAAGCTGCCGCCACCTTGGATGCGGTCAGAATATTGACTACGGAAAAAAGCGGTCAAAATGTTTTTGATTTTGAATATGGCGCTAAATTTGGTCAGCACATTTTAAAATTTAAACCCGACTATGCCAAAGTTTTAGTGCGCTATAATCCGGCTGAAAAAGAAATTAATAAAAAGCAATTAAAAAATCTGAAAAAGATTAATGACTTTTGTGCTCAGAAAAAAATTGATTTTTTATTTGAATTATTAGTGCCGGCAACTGACAGCCAGTTAAAAAATTATAAAAATAAGGAAAAATATGATTTGAAATTGCGTCCGATTTTGACCAGAAAAGCAATCTATGAAATCCGTAAGGCCAGAATTGAACCAGATATCTGGAAATTGGAGCCAATGTCCAGCAAAAGCGACTGGCAAAAAGTTATTAATGTAGTTAAGACGCAAAATAAAAAAGATGCCAAGATAATTGTTTTGGGCAGGGCAGGCTCGAAAGCCTTGGTGAGTGTTTGGTTAAAAATTGCCTCTGGTTTTGAAGATATTATCGGCTTTGCCGTTGGTAGGACAATCTTTTTCTCGCCTTTACAAAAATATCTGAAGAAGGAATTGAGTAAAAGGGAAACAATTAATTTGATTGCGAAGAACTTTGAGTATTTCATCGGGTTGTGGGAGAAGAATAGAGTCAAGTAATTTTTTGTAAACTATAAAACACAGATTATTGTCACAGATTGCGCAGATAATCAAGAAAATTTTATGGGGGAGAAATATTTATATAAAGATTTAACCTATAAGATAATAGGAGCGTCATACTCTGTATATAATCAATTAGGATTTGGTCATAGAGAAAAAGTTTTGCAAAGAGCTCATGAGATTGAATATAAAAATGCCGGCTTGAGTTTTAAGAAAGAATGTTGCGTTAGGATTTATTATGGCGAAAGAATTATAGCTAAATATTACATGGATTTTGTTATTGAAGATAAAATTGTAGTAGAATTAAAAGTAGCAAATGAATTTTACACTAAAGATATCAAACAGATACTTAGTTATGTAAAAGCTAATGATTTGAGACTGGGTTTATTAATTATATTTAATAAAGAGGGCGTTAAAGTCAAAAGAATAATTAACTAAACTTCGTATCTGTGTTTATCAGTGAAATTTATCTGTGTTTCATATAATTCATTAATAAAAATATCCAATATGTTTGACGTAATTTCAATAGGCGCGGCGACCAAAGATGTCTTCATGATTTCCAAAGATTTTAAAGTGATCAAATCGCCGCAATTTAAAAGTGGCATGGGCGAATGTTTTGCCTATGGCTCAAAAGTGGAAATCGGCGATATTTATTTTGACACTGGCGGGGGAGCGACAAATTCAGCTTATACCTTTGCCAATTTTGGCTTAAAGACCTCAGTTGTTTCCAAAGTCGGCCATGATATCTATGGTATGGAGATTATGAATGTTTTGGCGCATCAGGGGATTGATATTCATAATTTGAGCACTGATAAAACGCATAAAACAGCCTATTCCACGATTTTGGTGGTGCCAGGCGGTGATCGTACTATCTTGGTCTATCGCGGTGCTAGCGCCAATTTTAATGATCAGGACTTTAATTGGACTAAATTAAAAACAAAATGGTTTTATATCTCATCCTTAGCAGGCAATATCAGTTTATTAAAGAAAATTTTTGCTTTTGCTAAAAAGAATAAAATAAAAATCGCCTGGAATCCTGGTGGCGATGAATTAAAACTCGGTGCCAGCAAATTAAAATCCTTGATTAAAGACGCTTATGTTTTTAATTTGAATAAAGAAGAGGCGCAAAAATTAACTGGCAAAAAAGACGTAAAAGGCATTTTAAAAGCCATTGATAAAATGAGTCCCGGCTACAATATTGTGACTGATGGAGCAAATGGCGCTTATTTATCTGACGGCGTTCTTATTTACTTTGCTAAGGCCATGAATGTGCCTGTTGTTAATACTACTGGCGCAGGTGATGCTTTTGGATCCGGCTTTTGCGCAGGCATGATTTTGAAAAATGACTGGGATTTTGGCTTGCGCCTGGCAATTTTAAATTCAGCTGGCACTATCACTAAAATGGGAGCAAAAAATGGGTTGCTAGAAAAAGTTCCGAATCAAAAAGATTTAAATAAAGTTAAAATACAGATAATAAGATAATTTGGAAAAAATCAGAGTATAAGATATAAAAACTCTTGATTCTAGTTGATGAATTATTAAAATAACCGTGAAATCAAAAAATATTATTGAGCAATGGAAAAAAGATGAGGCTGCCCCTTTTAAGGGCTGGGATTTTTCATATATAAAAGACAGAATAATCGAAGAAGAGCCGCCGTGGGATTATAAAAATTTAGCTAAAAAGCTTGTTGAAAAATCCTCTGCCGTTCTTGATGTGGCAACTGGCGGCGGTGAGATTTTTTCTTCATTTGCACCATTTTCTAAGCGCGCCGTGGCGATAGAAGGATATACACCAAATGTAGCTGTCGCTAAGAAAAGGCTTGAACCGTTTGGGGTCGAAGTTTTAGAGGTAAACGAAGTAGACATCCTACCTTTTGCTGACGAAGAATTTGATTTGGTATTAAATCGTCATGGTGGGCTTCGCATACAAGAAGTTTTTAGAGTTTTGAAAAAAGGTGGACTTTTTCTTACTCAACAAGTCGGCGGAGATAACCTCCTTGATTTAATGGCTGTATTTAATATTGAACCAAAATGGCCTGATAATGTGTTGAGTGTTGTGCAAAAGAAAATAACCGATATTGGTTTTGAAATTTTAAAATCTGAGGAGTGGAAAGGAAAAATAATTTTCAAAGATGTTGGAGCAGTTGTTTATTTTTTAAAGGCTATACCCTGGACAGTTGATAATTTTAGCGTAGATATTCACTTAATTTATTTGGAAAAATTACAAGAAGAACTGGAGAAAAGTGGTCGGCTGGAATTTACTTACACTAGATTTCTTATCCTTGCGAAGAAGAAATTCCAGGCCAGAAAGATTTGAACGAAGTTGAAATACAGATAATAAGATAGAAAAAATAAAACCCCCTCCGCGGCGCGGAGAGGGTTTTTCTTTTAGCTAAATATTTTCGGATGCTTCTTTTTCCAGGTTTCCCATTTTTCATAGGGCTTGCCGCCGATGTCATTAATGCGATCAAGTACTTGAAGAAGAGTCCAGGGCGGCGGAGTCGGTTTGCTTACGCTAGACGAAGGGCAGTAATATGGTCCGCTAGTCCAGGTTAATCTGCGATAGCACCAGCCGCTTTTACCGTTGGTTTGCCACGCCGGTCCCTTAAGAAATGTCACGGTATTGTGACCGGAATCAGCAGGAAAATCCATAGCCAGAATTCTGTCAGGATTCCTGTAAAAACGCCTTACTGCGTATTCACGGTAAGAAAGTAGCATTTTTAACTCTTTTTTTGTGGGCATGGTTGAATCCGAAGCAAGTACGATGATGTAGTATTTTTCGTCATCACTGGGAATCTTGTAAACCTTTCTTAAACCTTCGATTTGTTTCTTGGCAAGCATTACTCCTCCTTTTTAAAAAACTTATTTTTTACCTTAACATTTTGGGGGAATTTTGTCAATAATTATGCACAACTCCTCTTGACATTTTTTTTAAATAACTTATCATATCAGTAATAATAAATTATTTAATATTTTTTTACTTATGAACGAAGAAATCTGTCCAGTTTGTGAAAATAATCCGTGCACTTGTGCTCAGGACTATATATATCACGCACCGACCACGGCTGATACGGATGATGAGGAATAAAAATCAAAACAAAACCCCGCGGCGCGGGGTTTTTTAGTACTCGACAGCGAGGTAGGTTTTTGCTAAAATTTAAACAAATGAGCAAACTATATATTGTCGGAACACCCATTGGTAATTTAGAGGATATTACCTTACGAGGCCTGCGAATATTGAAGGAGGTTGATTTTATCTTATGCGAGGATACCAGACAAACCAAGATTTTATTGGACAGATATGAAATTAAAACGCCAACGCTTTCTTATTTTCAACATTCCAGCTTTTCCAAAGTAAATCAAATCATTGATTTATTGAAGCAGGGGAGAAATTTGGCCTTGGTTTCTGATGCAGGCACGCCAGGCATTTCAGATCCGGGCAACAAATTGATTAAAATGGTTTTAAAAGAAATTCCAGATATGAAAATTGAACCAATCCCGGGCGCTTGCGCGGCTATTGCGGCCCTTTCAATCTCTGGTTTGCCAACTGATAAATTTGTTTTCTATGGATTTTTGCCGCATAAAAAAGGCAAGGAAACAATTTTAAAAGAAATTATAAATAATAAATTTACCTCGGTTTTTTACGAATCAACGCACAGGATTTTAAAGACATTAAATAAACTTGAAGACTTGGGGTTGGGGGATAAACAAGTTGTTGTTTGTAGGGAGCTTACAAAGAAATTTGAAACAATTTATCGCGGAAATATTGAGCAAGTTTTGTCTGTCCTTGAAAAAGATGTGACAAAAGGGGAGTTTGTGGTGGTGGTTGGATGAATTTAGAATTATGAATTATGAAATGAGGTAGGGCGAAAACGCCCGGCCATAATGTCACCCTGAGGCTCTCGAAGGGTGGCGTCATGGTTCGAGAACCTCACCATGACAATAACGGGCGTTTTCGCCCAAATTAAATTAAAATTTTATGTCTCAAATATTAATTTTCGGCGACAGCATAACTTACGGCGCTTGGGATAAAGAAGGCGGCTGGGCGCAAAGATTACGCAAATATATTGATGAAAAGATTGCAATAGACCCAAATTATTATCATTTGGTTTATAATTTAGGTATTTCAGGTAATACTTCTGACGATCTTTTAAAGAGATTTGAAAATGAATGTAAATATATAAAGAAAGAGGAGGGAAGGGAAGAATTAGTAATTATTATTGCCATCGGTGAAAATGATTCGCAAATCAAGAACGGCAAAGTAAAAGTTGAAATGAAACAATTTGAGAAGAATCTTGAGAAACTTTATGGCTTGGCTAAAAAATTTACTGATAAAGTATTTTTTGTCGGCTTATGTCCGGCTGATGAGTCAAAATCAGACCCGATTCCCTGGGACACCAGCAAATCATATAAAAATGACTCAATTGCACAATATAATGAAGCAATTAGAAAATTTTGCGAAAAGAATAATTCGGGCTTTATAGATGTTTTTAATAATTTATTCAAGAAGGATTACAAGGAATTATTAGACGATGGCGTGCATCCAAATACCGAAGGCCATCAGCAAATTTTTGAAATAATCAAAACTTATTTAATTGAGAAGAAAATAATTTAATATGCCAATAGCAAAAAAAGAAAAATTAGACAAATTTTACGCGACCACGCCGATTTATTATGTGAATGATGTGCCGCACATTGGTCATGCTTATACAACAATCGCGGCCGATGTTTTGGCGCGTTATTATCGTATGAAGATTGGCGGGGATAATGTTTATTTTTTGACTGGCACTGATGAGCATGGTGCTAAGATTGCTCAGGCTGCTGAGAAAAACAAAATGACGCCGCAGGAATTCGTTGACCAAAAAGCCGCGCAGTTTCAAATGGTTTGGGATCGTTTAGATATATCAAATAATGATTTTATCCGCACCACTGAAAAAAGACATGAAAAAGTGGTTATTGAATTTTGGAAAAAATTAAAAACAGCCAAAACTCCATTTAAAAATGACGCTATTTATGAAGCAGAATATGAAGGTCTTTATTGTGTGGGTTGCGAAGCGTTTAAAACAGAAACTGAATTGATTGATGACAAATGCCCTGACCATAAAACTAAGTGTGAAGTAGTCAAGGAAAAAAATTGGTTTTTGCGCTTGTCTGATTACGGAGATGCGCTTAAAAAATTAATTGAAGCCAATGAATTGCAGATTTTGCCAGTAGAAAGAAAAAATGAAATTTTAGGTTTGATTAAAACCGGCTTAAAAGATGTGGCCATTTCACGCCAGAATGTAAAATGGGGGATTCCGCTTCCTTTTGATAAAAAACAAACAACCTATGTCTGGATTGATGCTCTATCAAATTATATTTCTGCCTTAGGCGGTCCAAAAGGCAAGTTATATAAGAAATTTTGGCCGGCTGACGTGCATATTACGGGAAAAGATATCATTAAATTCCATTCTTTAATTTGGCCGGCCATGCTTTTGGCTTTAAAACTGCCCTTGCCAAAAATGATTTTTTGCCATGGCTATTTTACTATCAACGGCCAGAAAATGTCTAAGACAATTGGCAATGTTATTGCACCCGATGAATTAGTGACAAAATATGGTACTGATGCAACCAGATATTTGCTTTTGTCACAATTTGGCTTTGGCACTGACGGCGATTTTTCTAAAGAGCGCTTAGATAATATTTATAATGCGGCTTTGGCCAATGAACTGGGCAATTTGGTTTCGCGCGTCTTGGCCATGACAGAAAAATATTTTAATGCTACTGTGCCGGAATTCCAAGTTGATTATGATAAATATTTTGCTTTTGACTTAAAGACTGACTGGGAGCGTTATGACTTTTTCATGAAAAATTTAAAGTTTGACGAAGCATTGAATGTGATTTGGGAAAATGTCAGGCGCTGTAACGCTTATATTGATAAGGAAAAACCTTGGGAGCTGGTCACCCAAAACCGCGATGTTTTGGCAGATGTGATTTATAATCTTTTGGAAACTATGCGTCAGACAGCCATAATGTTAATGCCTTTTATGCCGCAAAAAGCAGATACGATTTTAGAGCATTTGGGTTATGAACCTGAAAAAATAAAAGCCAAGAAGCTTGATGATTTGCGTCAGTGGGCAACCTTAAGAAAAGGACAGGCGACTGAAAAAGGTGAGTCATTATTTCCAAGATTAGCTTAAAATTTATTTAAAGGAATGTCTAAAATAATTGAAGTAAAAAATATAGTAAAAAAGTTCAACGGTTTTACGGCCGTAGATAATGTTTCTTTTGATGTTGAACAAGGAGAAATTTTTGCTTTTTTAGGTCCAAACGGCGCTGGCAAAACTACCACGATTAAAATGCTGACTACGCTGTTAAAACCGACAAGCGGGGACTTGAATATTGACGGCCAGAGCTCAATTACCAATCAGGACGCGGTTAGAAAATCATTTGGTATTGTCTTTCAGGATCCCAGCCTGGATGATGAATTAACGGCCTATGAGAATATGTATTTTCATAGCGTACTTTACAAAATACCCAAAGCTGAACGCCAGAAAAGAATTGAGGATTTGCTGAAATTTGTTGAACTGTGGGATAGAAAAAAAGATTTGGTCAAAAAGTTTTCCGGCGGTATGAAAAGGCGTTTGGAGATTGCGCGCGGACTTTTGCATCATCCCAAAGTTTTATTTTTAGACGAACCAACTTTGGGTTTGGATCCGCAAACAACCAATCATATTTGGACATATATAAAAAATTTAAATAAAAATGAAGGAATTACGGTTTTTTTTACCACTCACTATATGGCTGAAGCTGAAAAAGTGGCTGATAGGATTGCGATTATTGATCACGGCAAGATTGTAATTATTGGTACACTGGCAGAATTAAAAAATAAGACCAATACTAATTCCCTGGAAGATGCTTTTTTGGCGCTCACTGGCAAGAAACTTAGAGATGAGGAAGTTTCCAGCGAACAAATTATGCGCCAAAGGCGAGGAGTTTTTAGACATTAATCTTATGTCAACTATTTATATTCTTTGGTTACGACAAATAAAAAGATATTTAAGATCCAGGTCAAGATTGATCGGTTCATTGGGGCAACCCTTATTATTTTTAGTGGCCTTGGGTTTTGGCTTTGGTCCGGTTTACCAAAAAGCAGGGGAAGGCAGTTACGTGCTGTTTTTAGTGCCCGGCATTGTGGCCATGAGCATTTTATTTACGGCCATGTTTTCCGGCATAGAAATTATTTGGGATCGCCAATTTGGATTTTTAAAAGAGACAATGGTGGCGCCAGTTCCACGGCTAAATATTATGATTGGCCGAACTTTGGGCGGGGCAACAGTGGCTACAATACAGGGCCTGGTTGTTCTAATATTAGCTTCGCTTTTTGGTTTTCATCCCGTCAACTGGGTAATGTTGCCATTAGCGATTATTGCCATGCTATTAATTGCTTTATTTTTTACTGGTTTAGGTACAGCCATTGCTTCCTTATTATCTGATATGCAGGGGTTTCAGCTGATAATGAATTTTTTAATTATGCCAATTTTCTTTTTATCAGGAGCTTTATTTCCATTAAAAGGCTTGCCAACAATTTTAAATATCGTTGTTAATTTAAATCCCTTGGCTTATGGAGTTGATGCTTTACGCGATTCTTTGATAGCACAAACTTATTTCGGGCTTGGTCTGGATTTTACAGTTATGGCTCTGACTTCATTTATAATTTTGGCCATTGGTAGTTATTTATTTACGAAAATTCAAATTTAATAAATTAAAAAAGGCGAGGCCTTGTTTCCAAGGTTAACTTAAAAAATAAATTGTCACCCTGAGGCTCTCGAAGGGTGAGATAAAATAAGATAATTATTAATAAGGTCATGGTTTAGTTCGGCTGCGCTCACTATAAACTCACACCTATAATCCTGAGCTTGCCGAAGGAGCACCATGACAAGAGAGATTTTATGACTATTTTTGATGTAATATTATTAATTTTACTTGGCGGTTTTGTCATGTTTGGCCTTTGGTTTGGCGTTATCCATACTCTGGGCGCAATAGTTGGCACTTTTGCCGGCGCTTTTTTTGCCGGACTTTGGTATGATTATTTAGCTTCTGGATTGACTAGTATTTTTGGCCATCCAAATCTAATGAAGATTTTCGCTTTTATTTTTATTTTTATCTTGATTAATCGGGCAATTGGCTTTGGTTTTTATGTGCTGGACAAAATTTTTAATTTTATGAATGTAGTGCCATTTATAAAATCCATCAGTAGAATTATCGGCGGTATTTTGGGATTTTTTGAAGGCATGCTGGTTATTGGCCTCTCATTATTCATCATTGCCCGTTTTCCCATTTCTGATTGGTTCACTTCAGTTTTAAAAGCTTCAACTCTAGCGCCTTGGTTTGTAACAGTTTCTCGAGTTTTGCAATTGATGCTGCCCGAACTACTGAAAAAAATTCAATCAGTTATTTAATGTCTGAACCACTAAAATAATTCACTAAATTACACGAAATTTTAGTGCTTTTCGTGAAATATATTTCGTGTTTCAAAATACCATGCTAATCGACACTCATGCGCACATAAATTTTAAAGTTTTTGATAATGACCTTGAAAGTGTGATTAAGCGTTCTTTAGATAATAACACTTATTTTATTAATGTTGGCTCAAATTTTGAAACAAGCGAAAAAG
>CAIXNZ010000096.1 GCA_903920975.1 Candidatus Falkowiibacteriota bacterium
ATTGTTAGTATTCAAAACCGGCTGAAAGTTTGTATTAAGAATCGGCTGAGTGCCTTGTTGCAAAACTACAAAAAAATAATAAGCCGCCAACCCTGCCGCTAGTACGAAAATTAAAATTATTACGCCAATTAAAAGATAGCGTCCAAAGTTAGTTTTTTTCGGCGCTAAATATTTATGAAATTTAGGCGGCATAACATGAATCTCGTAAGGTTCTAATTTGGCTTTTGATTCTGCCTGCGGTTTTACATTGGCTGGTTTTTGACCAAACATAAAGTTTTAATATTGGAATTATAGGAGCGACAGGAGCTATGGGATGATAGGAACTATAAGCTAAAAGGCATAAAGGTAAAAAACTTTTTTTACATATAATCCTTTTGCTCTTCTTGCCCCTTCGCTCTTTTAGCTCTTCTAAAAAGTTATTATTTAACAAGGGTAAAGCTATTAATCATCATTTGCAGGGTGCTGAGATAATTAGTGATATTCTCCTTGTTAGGTGTATAAGAAATGACATAAATCTTATCTAACTGATTTTCCTTGGTCAAATAATATTTTAAATTATTAGGACTGAGCAAAGCTTCAAAACCACCCTTGGTTGTCAGTTTAACATAAGCAGTTAAATCAACGTTGGGAATTTTCGCCAAGAGCCAATCATATAAAGCTAATTTAGCAGCATTATCTTCAATATTCACTTTAATATTCTCATTTTCAATATTTACTGGCAGTGGTGAAAAGGTAATTTGACGCTCTAAATCAGTTCCCTCTTCCAGGGGAATGGCTTGCCATTTAGCTGGATAATAAATAGTGTAGCCATAAGTTTCATTTTTAAAAATCTTAACCAAGACTGAATCTTTCAAAAGCGCTCCACCCCCTTTGGTGGGATCAAATAAACCAATTAATTCCACGCCATCAATATAATTATCACCATCAGTATCAGGATTATCTTTGTTCGTGCCATATACATCCTCTTCCGCGTCTGTAAGTCCATCTAAATCAGTATCAGCGCCAGGGGTATAAATAATCTCTGTAACTGGTGGCTGATTAATATTGACATTCACATTTGCATTTGCATTGGCATTTAAATTTGCATTTGTATTGACTGGCAAATTCAAATTTACTGCTGGCGTGTTTGTATTAGTAACGGGAGCTTGCCTTAAAAAGCTGACATAGGCCAAAACACCGCCGGCGACCAACAAAATAATGATGAAAAAAACAATAAAAACCAAAACAATCCTTCTGCCTCCTCTTTTTCGCGGTGCAGGTGGCATGCCAGTTGGTCCTGGCATTTTGGGTCCTGCATTTTCCACGCCGGCAAAAATATCTTCTGGTTCCCTGGCAGGCGAAAATGGCCGGATTGGCGGCGGAGTTATTGGTCTAGGCTGGACCGGAGCAGTGCCGGCGGGTCTATTAGGTTGATTTTCAAACATATAATTAAAATTATGAATTATTTTTTTATTGCAATGGTATTAATAGTTTAACCGGTTGAGGATTATTAGGATCATAGCCAGAGCGCACTTCTGCTCCGTCTAAATAGCCATCGCCATCAGTGTCAGGATTTAACGGATTAGTTTTATATATTTCTATTTCTTCTTTATCTAATAAACCATCGCTGTCAGTATCTGCGTTTGTAGGACTGGTGCCTAAATTTACTTCTTGTTCATCAGACAGGCCATCATGATCGCTATCAATAATAACACCAGTGTTTGTATTTAAATTTAGATTAATATTGGCATTATTCGTGTTTGTGTTTACATTAGTATTCAAATTAAGCGGCTCGTTCAAATTTAACGGCTGGTTTAAATTGGCATTTGGCTGATTAGTATTTATCACGGGCTCTTGCTTTATAAAACTTAAATAGGCCAATACACCGCCGGCTAATAATAAAGCAATGATGATTATAATTAAAATAACTAGGACGATTTTTCTGAGGCGTCTGGGCTGGGGTGTCATTTGCGGCGCACCCATATTTGTTTTTGGTTGATTAATATCAAGACTCGCAAATATATCCTCTGGTTCGGCGGATGGAAATGGTTTGGGTTGTCCCTGTTCATTCATAAAATTATATATTAATTATAGCGAATTTTAGACAAAAAATAAATGCTTAACAAGGAATTATGTGATTGGTTAGTGTTTGAAGGGCTAAAGCCTGAATTCCCACTCGGGTTTAGTGGATTTAAGTCTTCAGACTTTTATTAATAGCAGGGTCAAGATAAAAGACATGGCTTCGCCAATGCGAGCTAAAGTCTGAAATCCGCTCCCCTCCACCACGGTACATAAAACTCTGAACCCATATTTAAATATAAATTATTTTTTTTAATTAAGATTATGGATTAACCATTGTGGCACATGACCCCCTGTTATCTCCAGCTGTTGTAGAACTATTAACACACCCACTTGTACAGTATTTCCAATTATACTCAGTATTATAAGAAGGGATCCCACTTCCACCATGAGGCGATGGAATGGGGTTTGCATAATAAGGACTTACAAATGTGCAATATTTTGTAGATCCAACTGCTTGAACATAACCGCAGGGGAGGTCGTAGTTTCCAGAAGCTATACTACTCCAATTTGGTGTATAACACGATTGTTCACAAGAATTATCTACGCAAACATAACCGGTTGCACAACTTGGCGAACAGCCAGCGGCGGCAGTGACAGTAACTGTTACTGATCTTGAAGTACTGCCGCCTGTTCCTGTGCAAGTTAAAGTATATGTTGTTGTGCTGGTTGGAAAAACATTGGCTGTGCCAGAAACAGCTACAGGACCGCCCCAACCAGTGCAGGATGTGGCATTAGTTGATGACCAATTCAAGGTTGAATATGAACCGCTAGCTATGGAGGTTGGCGAAGCAGTGAAGGTAGTAATTGTTGGGGCTGGTACGACAGTAACTGTCGCTGTCGCTGAAGCACTGCCGCCCGGTCCCGTGCAATTTAAAGTATATGTAGTAGTTGCAGTAATAGAATTTATGGTCTCGGTATGATTGCCAGCCGTGACACTTTTTGATCCGCTCCAGCTTCCGCCTGAAGCAGTGCACGAAGTGGCATTAGTTGTTGACCAGCTCAAAGTTGATGAAGAGCCGCTAGTTATCGAGATCGGCGAAGCAGTGAGGGTAACTGTTGGGGCGGCCACGGTGACAGTTACTGTTACTGATTGCGTAATAGTGCCGCCTGCCCCTGTGCAAGCTAGAGTATATGTTTTTGAAGAAGTAAGATTACCCGTTGACTCTGAACCGGAAGTTGATTTAGTACCAGTCCAACCGTTTGAAGCAGTGCACGAAGTGGCATTAGTTGTTGACCAGCTCAAAGTTGATGAAGAGCCGCTAGTTATCGAGATCGGCGAAGCAGTGAGGGTAACTGTTGGAAGCGGGTTGACAGTAACTGTTACTGATTTTGAATCAGAGCCGCCTGGCCCAGTGCAAGTCAAGGTATAAGTCGTTGTGGCGGTTGGGCTAACACTCAATGTACCTGAATTAGTTTTTGTGCCGGTCCAGCCGACAGTGGCTGTGCAGGAAGTAGTATCGGTTGATGACCAGGTCAAAGTTGCTGAGTTGCCGCTATTTATCGTAGTTGGCGCAACACTTAAAGTGACTACTGGAAGCGGCACGCAACTGGTGCCTGAACAAACCCGGCCGCCCGAACAATTGCCAGCACCGCTGCAGCCGCAGACACCGCCGATGCACGCATTGCCGCTGGGACTTGTGGAACAATCAATACAACTTGTACCGCAGTGCACAGGATCAGTATTGGTGCAGGCCGTGCAAGAATTTCCATTGCACCACTTCCCAGAGATGCAGCTGCCGCAGTCAAAAGTTCCTGTGCCGCAGCCATTATCAACTGAGCCGCATTCTTTGCCAACGCAGGCGGTTTCTTTAGTAATGGGTATGCAGACGCATTTTCCCGATGGAATATCGCAGACTTCGTTGGTTCCGCA
>CAIXNZ010000097.1 GCA_903920975.1 Candidatus Falkowiibacteriota bacterium
AATAAAAAAACAGGGAATTTAACCCTGTTTTTTATTTTTGGCGGGTCAAAACCCGCCGAAGTTCGCTTTTGTCTGAAAAGTGCTCGCCCTTGCTTAGAAAGCTACGGCGAGCGTAGGCGGGGACGGCCGGACTTGAACCGGTGACCTTCTGCGTGACAGGCAGACGCTCTAACCAGCTGAGCTACGCCCCCAGGATATTTAAATTCTAAGTACTATCTTCTGAATTCTAAACAATTGTGAATAATTTGAAATTTTTAATTTTTGGGCGCGAAGCTGGTTATCGTTCATAAACCCTTGGCTTTTGAGCTGCCTGCCCCGACCATTCGATAAACTCATGGCATGGCTAAAGCTTGCAGTGAGTCTGCCGAACTGAGGGGAGCTACGCCCCCAGGATATTTAAATTCTAGGTACTAAACTCTAAATTCTAAAATTTAAAACTCGTTTTTTGAAAGAAAAATAAATAAAAAAAGGAATAAATCCTCTGTATCGTTATTATAGCATCAAAATCTATTCTTGGCAAGGCAGAGGCCTTGATTTTTCCTCATATTAATGATATTATGTCTCCATGTTTGATTTATTGAAAAAAGTTACATTTTTCGTTGTTATTTTTTTGGGCTTGTCAGCGCTCATTATTTTTATTGTTGTCAAAACTCTTCAAAATCCAATGCATTTGCCAGATAATGGGGTACAAAATGTAAAAAGTTCTAATGCGACATATGCCGATGCAGTCGTGAATACAACGCCAGATGTTCCTCATGTTTTAGCGCCTGTTACCAATACTGAAAATCCGCAGGTAAAAGTTGTCCTGGCCGTTCCTTTTATTAATGAAGCGCCTGATGGTAATTTTTCTGGTAAATGGAAAAACGCCTGTGAGGAGGCCAGTATGACTATGGTAGAAAAATATTATTTGCACGAACAGAAAGTAAGCGTTACAGAAGCTAAGACGTTTATGACAATGTTATTTAATTTTCAGGATAAAATTTGGGGGTCTGATGTGAATTCAGATGCGGCCAGAACAAAAAGAATAATTGATGAAAATACCATTTATAACGGAATAATAATTGATAATCCAACGGTTGATCAGATAAAATCAGAACTTCAACAGGGCAGACCTATCATTTCTCCGCATTACGGCTTTGATTTAAAAAATAAAAACATTCCTTTTTTATCGGCTTCTCGCGGAGGTACTTCTTATCACATGATGGTTATTATTGGTTATGATGATGCGACCAAAGAGTTTATAACTAATGACGATGGAGATCAGAAGGCTGGAGCAAGCCATCGTTATGATTATGATTTATTCATGGGTTCTATACATGATTATAATTTCGCTGATGGTCAGGCCGATGGTACTCCCAGAGTAATTTTTACTTATCCAAAATTAGTAAAGATGGCCAATGATTCAAGCGTTTATTATTTGTATGACAATATCAAACAGCATGTTGTTGGCGAAGCAACTTTTACAGCCAAGGGTTGGACATGGAATATGGTTAATGTGGTGGAAAAAAGTTGGTTAGATAATTTTGCAGCCGGTCCGGATGTAAAAATATAATATTTGTATAAATTAAATAAAAATCCCTCCGCGCCGCGGGGGGATTTTTTATATAGTATTATTTCACTGATTCAATTATTTTTTCAAAAACTTTTGGATTATTGAGGGCTAAGTCAGCCAGGACTTTGCGGTCCAATTCAATTTTGTTTTTTATCATGGCGCCCATAAATTTGGAATAGGAGAGGCCTTTTTCTCTAAGCGCGGCATTGATTCTGATTTGCCAAAGTTGTCTCATGTTTGATTTCTTTTTCTTGCGATCCACATAAGCATTTACGCCAGCTTTAAGCATGGCCGTTTTGCCCAAGCGGATGGTCTTTTTTCTGCCCCAGCGATAGCCTTTGGTAGCGGCGCGGATGGTGCGTCTCTTTTTTAAATGGATGACAGCTCGTTTGACTCGTGGCATATATTTAGTTTATTGGGATATTAGTTTATTTGTTTATTAGTGTGAAATTAACCCTTTGCTATATACATTTCAATGGTTTTAACAAAAGGTTTGGCTAAACTTGTTGACTTTCTCTTGGCGCGGGTGATATTGCTTGATTCACGCGCGTTAAAATGACCTTGCCCGGCTTTTCTTTTTATAACTTTGCCGGTTCTGGTTACTTTGTATCTTTTAACAATGCTTTTGTGAGTTTTTTGTCCTTTGGACATAGTATTAGATTTTAGAGTTATAGCGTTACAGAGTTATAGTGCTAAAATCTATAACGCTATAATTCTATAATTCTATTTTAAAAATAAAAATAGCTCTTAGGCTAATTTGCAATAATTTTATACTTTTTTTAAATATTAGTCAAGTTTTGGCGCTCCTGAGCTGATAGTGGCACCAAACCTGTTACCTTGTTTTTTGATTGGTTCTTCAACCTTAACTGCCAGAAGCTGTCCAACAGCCTTAATATATTCTTCAATAATATTTCCGGCTAGATTTTGATGTTGCATTTCTCGGCCTCTCAGAATGACCACAATGTTAATTTTATCGCCTCTTTTAAGAAAATTTTCAGCTTGCCTAACCCTAACATCTAAATCATGCTGGCCAATCCTGGGAGAAAGGCGGATTTCCTTTATCTCAATCTTTTTCTGCTGGGCCTTTTGTTTTTTAATGGCTTTTTCTTTCTGGTATTTAAAACTGCCATAATCTAAAAATTTAGCCACAGGCGGTTCGGCTTTAGGCGCTACCAGCACAAGATCTAGGCCATATTCCTTAGCTGCAGAAATAGCTTTAAATGTCGGCATGATACCCAAAGGCTGGCCATTTTCACCGATGACTTGAACGGAAGGAACTCTTATCCTTTCGTTAACGGGATAATCTCGCTCATCAAAGCCAGATTTTTCAACTCTTTTATAAAAACGATGTACTCGTCTCATGATGGGAATTAAAAATTATAAATTAGTCAATCTTTTATTTCTAAATGCTATGCCTGAACCGCTTTTTAAATATTTTTCAAAATTTAAAGCAATTTTCTTATTATTAAATACACAATACCAAACAAGTACATATGGCATCTTGCTTGCAGTATATTTGGTCTGTCCAAGATTATGCGCACTGATTCGCTCTTTTAAATTTGTAGTGATGCCAGTGTAATAACTTTTATCTTTTTGGCTTTGTAAAATATAAACAATCCAGAACATTTTTTTTATTATTATTTGGAGCGCATTTGACAAACGCGGGTTCTAAAGATATTGTCCTCCTTCGCTAAAGCTTTTATTAAATAAAATAAACGGGTTCAATTTAAATAGTACTGGACGACGCCCTCCTTCGCCAAGGCTTCGGAGGGCACCCCTATAGAGTGGGAGTGCGTAAGCACCCCGAAGCTCCGTAGGAGCGTAGGGGTGGAGATGGCGGGAATTGAACCCGCGTCTAGAAAGTTCAAAAAAATACTTCTACAAGCTTAGTCCCGCGAACGGGACGGGTTTTGGTCTTGATTGGTTCGCCAGTTTTGCCAAGACCAAACTCAACTGGCTAGCCCACAAATATTACACCCTAGCCCCCTAGCGGGCGTCAAAGGTTCGGATGGTTGCGGTTTTGTTAAACTGCAACAGGAACAAAGTTAAAAGCTAAAGCAGCCTTTACTTTGCTAAATAAGTTTGCACTTATTGTTTTGCCACTGTTTTACGAGTATGCGGCGAACTCGGCTTGCCGTATTTTAAATGTGCTTCCTATCGAGTCCTATCATCCCCGAAATTTTTGCTTTAAAGCTCGATCAATGTCTTTTTTTACCTCTCTTTCTTTAATAACGCGTCTTTTGTCTGACTTCTTTTTTCCCCGAGCTAAAGTAAATTCCAGCTTGATTTTGCTGTTTTTAGTATACAGGGAAATAGGTATCAGCGTCAATCCTGATTGCTTCAGTTTGCCAATAAGATAATTAAGCTCTTTTTGGCGCAATAATAGTTTGCGACTACGCCTGGAATCATAACTGGGCAGGGGACCGGCAAATTTAAATGGTGGAATCTGAGCATTAGTTAAAAAAGCCTCGCCCTTTCTATCTAAAACAACAAAAGAACCGGCCAGACTTGCTTGTCCCTGCCTAACTGACTTGACCTCTTGTCCCGTCAGCACAATACCAGCCTCATATTTTTCCAAAAATTCATAGTCAAAGCCGGCTTTTTTATTTATTGCCAAAACTGTCATATAATATTTATAATATCACCTTAAAAATAAATAAAGAAGGACAATCAGTCTTCTTTATTAGAAATTTGATCTTTAAATTTAACAACTTTTTCGCTTTTTGTCAAGCCTTGCTTTGATTGACCAAAGTGCTGAAATTTTCTATAATTAAAGCATTAACAAATAATTTTTTATCTATGCAAGCAGAAAGTAAAAAACTTAATATTGAGATCTCAACCAATACAATTTTTAAGGTTTTGGTTGTTATAGTCGCGATTTGGCTCCTCTATTTAATAAAGGACGTAGTAGCAATTTTGTTTTTTGCCATTATACTTGTTTCCATATTAGAGCCCTGGGTAATTTGGCTGAATCAAAGAAGGATACCAAAAGTTGTGGCCGTATTGTTAATTTATTTGCTTTTGTTGGCATTGGTGGCCTTGGTAATCATGCTGATTATTCCGCCGATTGTGGAACAGTTTGAGCAATTAGTCGCTAATTTTCCGCTTTATTGGGATAAATTTACTTCTGATATTTCCAGTTTAACTGTTATTTTAAATCAATATGGAATTACTCAAAGCGCAGGTTCATATTTAAAATCTTTAAATTTAAGTTTAGCCCAGACCGAGGGATTATTTTCAAAAGTCGGCGGTTTTTTTGCCGGTGTCTTTACTTTGTTTATTATTTTAGTGATTACCTTTTATATTTTGGTGCAAGAAGGCGCGACTAAAAGAATCTTACGCTCAGTTTTGCCAACAAATTATTTGCCTTATGCTTACCAGCTGTTAAGCAAAGTCCAGCAAAAGCTTGGCTTGTGGCTGCGTGGTCAACTTATCTTGTGTCTCACCGTGGCCGTATTAGATTATATCGTTCTGCTCAGCTTGGGGGTTAGATATGCCTTGATTTTAGCAATCATTGGGGGTGCATTGGAGTTTATACCATATTTAGGCACTGCTTTTGCCACTTTTTTAGCCGTGGCAATAACCGCCTTTGTTTCTCCCGTGAAGGCATTATTTGTTTTGATTTTATATCTGTTGATTCAATTGATTCAAACTAATATTTTGATTCCAAAAATAATGCAGAAGGCAGTTGGTCTAAACCCGGTCATCAGTATTTCGGCTTTATTAATCGGCGGCCAGCTAGGCGGAGTATTTGGCGCGGTGCTAGCTATGCCAGTTGCCACTGCCCTAAGTGTTATTGCTGAAGATATTTTTGAAAGAAAAATAGCTGAGGAAACAAAATTAGAAGAGTAAAAACATTATTAATTATGACTAGAATAGAAAGTGCCAATCAGCAGGAAAATCAGGTTAATGATTTGCAAACCGAGTTATATAAAATTAAAAAAGGATTGAAAAGAAAACAAAATAGACGGTTATTAAGCTGTGGCAGCTGTGCGACCGTGTTTTTAATTGTTCTGATAATTTTAGCCGGTTTTGGTTCCTATATTTTAGCTAAAAGCGGGATAATTCAGATTCCTTATCTTTCGGACAAGATATACCAAGAGCCAAAGCCAGTCTATATTGTCCAAACAGCAACACAGGATGACAAGCAAATAGATATGCTCTCAACGTTAAAAGATAGTCTGGTAAGTTCTTTTGCTAATATTAATACAGCCTTAAATTCAAAAATTAATCTGCAACTGGATGATAGACAGCTGACCAGACTACTGAGCGATCAGATAACACAAAATAACAGTCTGAATAGTCGGATAGATTATTTGCAAATCGCTGTTTTGCCGCAAAACTTAGAGCTTTTTATCAAGCTGAAAAAACCGCGCAATACTATCTTGATTTTTGAAATAGCGCCAAAAATAGTTAATAATAAAATTAATTTGGAAGTTATCAGTTTTAAAATCGGTAATTTGTTAATGCCAAATTTCCTAGGTCAGGCGCTAATTGCTCCGCTGGGAGAAAAAATAATAAATATTGCCGTTACGCCATTTTTGGGTTTTGGCCAAATCCAGGCCATAAAATTGGATTATGGCAAAATATTGGTAGAAGTTTTAATTACCAACCTGCAGGGTTTATTTTAGATTTATGCTTTTCAAGAGATTATTAGTTTTTATTTGTCCCGTCCTATTAGTTCTCGGTTTAGAACTACTGTTTTTGAACATTGGCTTGATTTATATCATAATGCCAGTATTATTTTTGATTATTTTGATTTCCTTAAAGCTGTTAATAAAAGTAAAATTTTTGAGTCGTGATTTCTGCGAATTTATTATTTTGCCATTCTTACTTTTTATCACTTTATCCAGCGCTCTATTTATTGTCGGCTCCGATTGGTTTAGGCAAGTGTTAATCCTTATTTTTGCTTTTATTTTTGGCCTTTATTTGGAAAATATTTTTTTATTTTTCTATAGACCGCTGCAATATCAATCGCTTTCCTTTGAAAATTTTTCCGCCTTTTTAAATTTGATTGTTTTTTTTCTAACAGTCATAAGTTTAAATGCTTTTGGCATATTTTTAAATGTTCCATTATATTTAGCTTCCATAATTTTGATAGTGGTAAATTCTCTTTTAATGCTGCAGTCGTTTTGGGCCAATAAAATCAAAAATAGACTAAAACTGTTTTATCTGCTAATTTTAAATCTGATAGTTTTAGAGCTATTTTGGTGCATCAATTTTTTACCGGCAAATTTCTACGTGGATAGCGCCATAATAACCATATTATTCTATTTTATCTGGGAGATTTTCAAAGCTAAGTTAAATGAAAAATTTGAAATTAAATTTGTTTGGCGATTTGCCATAATGATCTTAATTTTGTTACTCTTGGTGATAATAAGTTCGCGTTGGATATAATTTATTAAATTTTTTTTATGGAAAAGAATACTAAAAAGTATAAAGTTTGGCTGCGTACCGCAGCTTTTGTAATTTTATTTATCATCTTGGGTTTCGGGGCGGGTATTTTTGGCGAACTTTTTACTAAATATTATCTTTCAAATTTTAGTATTTTTAGCGATTTATATTTTAACGACCAAACCAATCCGGGACAAAAAGATATCGTCATAAATGATCCTCGTAAAGTTGTGGTGGAACAAAATATGCGCCTCGATCAAATTCAAAATGATATAAAGCCCGTACTGGCGGGAATTTATAAAAAAACACTGGTTACAAAAAACGTTCTGGATGCCGTTTATTTACCAGAAGATTATCTGGGAGAAGCATCTGTGTTAACAAGTGATGGCTGGCTGGTTACTACGCAAAATACAAATGTTGTAGCCGGGCATGATGTAATTGTGACAAATAATAAAAAAATATATGAAATTGATAAAGTTGTGATAGATTCCGCGACTAATATTGCTTTTATCAAAATTTCTGTCCAGAATTTGCCGGTAATAAAATTTGCTGATTATAAAGATATCACTGACGGAGAAAGCGTGGTAGTTTATAACAGCAATTTAAATAGAATAAATTTATCTCAGGTTCTGACAAAAAAATACAAAGAAATAAATAATAAGTATGATTATGTTTCGTCTAGCCAGATTTTAGACAAATATATTTTATTGGATAGAAATTTTACAGCTGCATATAGGGGTTGTGCTGTTTTTAATTTTGCAGGCAATGTTGTGGGTCTGTTGCGCAATGATGGACTGGTTATTCCCATTAATTATATTAAACCCGTCATTTCTAATGTTTTGAAAGACGAAAAGATAATAAGGCCATATTTAGGCGTTAATTATATTAATTTAAGCAATGTTTACGGCTTATCTAGCGCGCAGGTTCAAGATCAAGAAACCGGGGCAATGATTTGGAATAATGCGGCAAATAAAAGCATTGCCACTGACAGCCCATTAATTAATAAGCTAGCAAAAGGGGATATTATCACCAGCATTGAGGGGCAAAAAATTGATGTTAATAATGATTTGATAGACTTATTATTAGAATATAAAACAGGCCAGGAAATCAAGATTAAATACCTGAAAGCTGGCCAAGAGGGAGAATTAAGCGTTACTCTTAAATAAGCTTAGGAAAAAGAATAATTTGCTATATATAGCCAAAAAATCCGCAGGAAAGCGGATTTTTTGATATTCTACTCTTGACAAAGATTTAATATTATGCTACAATTTATAATTATTAAAAGAAGATATGAAGATATCTTTTTCTTTACTATAATTTTAAAAGTATGCAAAACATACAATATTCAAAAATTTTAAGAAAAAATTGGGAGATCGTTGCCTTAATTGTTGGCATTTCAATTGTTTTAGCTTTAATTATAAGCTTGGTTTCACCATTTCAGTATTCAGCTACAACCAAAATTTTGATTATTCAAAAACAAATGACAAACCTGGATGCTTATACAGCAACCAAATCAGCCGAAAAAATTGGCAAGAACTTATCAAATATCATAAATACCTCTTCTTTCTATAACGAGGTTATAGAAGCAAATACTAATTTGCAATACAAATTCCCTCAGGACGCCGTTGAAAGAAGGAAATCCTGGGAGAAAAACGTTGAGATTAACGTTGTCCCGGAAACAGGTATTTTGGAAATTAATGCATATGATATTGACAGGGGCTTTGCCTCTCAATTAGTCAGAGCCATTGCTTATGTCTTAGTTAGCAAGGGCGCTGAATATCACGGTGGCGGTTCTGATGTAGAAATTAAGGTAGTTGATGATGTTTTTATCAGCAAATACCCGGTTAGACCGAATATAATCGTGAATATGGCATTAGCTGCTATAATTGGCGTGATCCTGGGCTGTGTCTTTGTCATATTGAATGAATCAAAAAAACTTAAGAAAGAATACGAATTAAAAAGTGAAAATATTGAAGAACTTGGTTTTGCGCCAGAACTTACTATGGAAGCAGAGCCAATTACAGCCAGAAATGTTGAAATTAAGACAATGTACGACCATTTAGAATCTTAAATAAGCAATAAATATACAATAGCCCCGGCATCATTTGATGTTGGGGCTATTGTTTATAATAAGATAAGCGAAATTTTGGCTAACATTATTGACAAACTCGTAAAAATATGTTAGAATTAAAGTAACTTTAAAATTATTCAATAGTAATAAAATAAGGCCAAAATTGAACCAATATATCTATGGCTCTAATAAAAAATAAAAATTTCTGGCTAATTATAGCGTTAATAGCCATAATAATGATATTAATAGTCGCTAACAGCGATTATTCATATATAATTTTAGCTAGCTTGTGCCTAGCCTTACTTTTAGTATTTTTTTGGTTTTATCCGCAAATAGGACTCTATGCCGTAATCATTTTATACCCATTTAACTTTTGGGAATTTGTTTATAGCGATATCAATGTATCTTGGTGCGATATGGTGGCATTGGCTTTATTTATTTCATGGTTAGCCAAGACTTTATATTTACATTATAGCGGTAAGCAAGAAATAAGCTTAAAAAATTTCCCTGGCTGGTTTTTTATGCTGCTTTTTACTATTGCCAGCGCCCTGTCCTTAATGGATGTTGGTAGGGATAATTTTTGGCTGTCAGTTAAATTTTTGGTACGTCCGATTATTTTTTTCTATCTGATGTTTATTGTTTTGCCAGTTAATATTTTTGATAATTTTAAAAAACTCTTTATAGCGCTTAAAGTTTCTTTTGGCTTGGGCTTGGGTTTGGCATTTATTGGTATTTGGAGCATACTATTTCCGCCTTTTCCCGGCATTCTCAGAGCCATGCCAGTTGCTATTTTGGGTATCTGGCCGTTAGGCACTAATCAGAACGCTTTGGCCGAATGTTTTGTAGTTTTAATTCCGATTGGCTTAATCTTGTTTTGGTATGAAAAAGACGTGTTAATGAAAAATATATATCTTTTAGGCACCTTAATTATGGTGGGAGTAAATTTATTAACATTATCAAGAGCGGCCTGGCTGGCTATGGTTACTGAATTATTTTTGCTTTTAGTCTGGAGATATAAAGATTCTGCCAAGCGTTTATTTACAAATTATGTTTTTTATATCATTCTGCTTTTGCTGGGGCCAATTGTTTATTTAATGTATGACTTGGCAACTTCCAATGTCATGGTCAGCTCCAATATCAGCCGTTTTAAATTGATTGAAATCTCGTTAAACATGTTTAAGCAATATCCGCTTTTTGGCGCAGGTATTGGTACATTTGTTTCCTATGTTTCACAAACAAGTTGGTTTATTCTAGAATATGGCGTTGCTTTTGATGCGCATGGCTTTATTTTTAAAACTTTAGCTGAATCAGGAATATTTGGCATGGCCAGCTTTATTTTGATTTTGATTTATATCTTGTATGTAATGTTTTTGGGTTATCAAAGATATAATAAAACTTCTTATGCTTTATTGCTTTTGGGCATGGTTCTGGTGGTTGTTGGGGGTATAGTTTTTCAGCTTTTCAGCACAGATTATTATATGGCCCGTTTTTGGCTGCCCATGGGCCTGGCTTTGGCTAGTTTAAGTTTAGTTAATAAAAATTTTAATATTAATAAAAAGATTTAATAAACATATGGCAAATTCTAGACAAAAACTTTTTGATCAATTTTTAACCAGCGGCTTTGGCCAAGTAAATGAAACCGAAGCAGAAGGCATTAAAAAAACTGCCTCTGTCTATGATTGGAATTATAAAAAATTTATTCCGCAAGATAAAAATATCAGAATTTTAGACATAGGCTGTGGCCTAGGCCAGTTTTTGTATTGGTTGAAAGAAAATGGCTATAATAATTTTTTGGGAGTTGATGTGAGTCAGCAAATGGTTGATTTTTGCCAGAAAAATATCAGCGAAAAGGTTGAAAAAATAAGTTCCATTATTGAATTTTTAAGAGATAAAAATGAACAATTCGATATTATTGTCATGAATGATGTGATTGAGCATCTGGAAAAAGGAGAGATTGTGGATGATTTAGAATCAATCAAAGCCGCGCTAAAAGTTGGCGGCAAAGTTATTGTTAAAACAAATAACGCAGCTGCTATCACTGGGCCAAGAATCCGTTATGAAGATTTTACTCATGAATTGGGTTTTACCGAATATAGCCTTAAACAGATTTTTAATGTTGCGGGTTATAGCGAAGTAAATATCCATGCTTATGATTTTCCCAGAACCAGCATCAAAAGATGGGCAAGATTTATTGTGCAATCTGTGATTCATTTTTTTTGGAAATTGATATTTTTCTTTGAATATACCACTGTGCCAAAGATTGTTAATGAATTAATTTTTGCCGTCGCTACAAAATAATATTTATGAAGATATTTAAATTATTTAAAGTATTTACAGGCAAGATAGAAGGGAAGGTGCGTACCTATTTCTCTATTTTGACTGGCAAAAATTTTACCAAGCCTGAAGAGCTTTATTATTTTATCAGTCAAAAATGTAATTTTCGCTGCCAAATGTGTACAACCTGGAAAGATGGCCTGCATGAAGATTTGCATAAGAATTTAACCATCGAACAAGTAAAAAATGTGATTGACCAGGCAGCTGATTGGAAAATAAGGAATTTTGGCGTTTGTGGCGGTGAGCCATTGCTTTTTAAAGAAAAACTCTTAGCTATTTTAGAATATGCTAATAAAAAAGGTTTATATACCCATTTTGTGACCAATGGCTGGCTTTTAGATGAGGATTTTTTAAGAAAGTACGACCAGATCGGCGGCGGCCATATTTCTTTGTCATGTGATGCCGTAGGCTTATTACATGATGAATTACGCGGTATGCCTGGAGCTTATACACATGTGCAAAAAGCTTTAGAAATATTTGCCAAAGTTAACCCGAAAAATATTTTACTTAAAATAAATTTGGTAGTTTCTGACAAGAATTTAGATGAAATATTAAATGTTATTGAGCTGACTGAAAAAAACAATGCCAGTATTTTTTTACAACCATATGATCCATGCAACTGGACCACTAGAAATTCACTTGATCAAAAACAATATCATGAAACTTATCCGCTTTGGGTATCTGAAATTGATAATGCCAAATTAGAAAAAGTAATTAATGAAATTATTAATATTAAAGCCAGAAAGCCGAGTTTGATTTTAAATTCAGTCGAGCACTTAAAGGCTTTTCCAACTTATTTTTCGCTAAAAACTAAGCTGGACAAATGTTATATTGGTTTTAAAAGTTTGTTTATAAATAACAACGGAGATATTGTTTGTTGCAAATTCGGAACGCTTGGCAATGTTTTAAACAGCAGCCTGAAAGAAATCTGGGATTCCAAGGCTTATCAGGATTTAAGGAAAGCAGCTTTAAAGTGCAATTTTAATTGTTTGCTTGGCTGTATGTATAATCCGAGCATATTTTCCTGGATAAAATCGGGATTGCATTTAATTTTAAAGAAAAAAAATGAAAATATTGCAAATCAATAAATTTTTTTACAAAAGAGGCGGCGCCGAAGCCTATATGTTTAGTTTGAGCCAACTTTTAAAAGAAGCTGGCCATCAAGTTATTGAATTTTCCATGCAAGATGAAAAAAATAATAAATCAGACTATAACCAGTATTTTATTAAAAATATTGATTTTCAAAAAAGGGAAGGCTTGTTTAAAGATCTAAAAAAAGTTTTTCATGCGCTTTATTCTTTTGAAGCAAAAAATAAGCTGGAGGTTTTAATAAAAGCAGAAAAGCCAGACATCGCTCATATTCACAATTTTAATATTCAATTAACCCCGTCGATTTTATCTGTTTTGAAAAAGTATAATATTCCGGTTGTTTGGACAATGCATGATTACAAATTGATTTGCCCTAATTTTCGTTTATTTACCAAAGGAACGATTTGCGAAAGATGCAAATATTATAAATATTATAACTGCTTTATTAATAATTGTTTTAATGAAAGCAGGGCCATGAGTTTTTTGGCCATGCTGGAAATGTATTTGCACAAAATAATTCTAAATAGTTACGAGAAAATAAATCTTTATATTTCACCCAGTAAATTTTTGAAAAATAAAGTTGAAGAGTGGAATATCAAACCAGCTAAGACAAAACATATATTTAATTTTATAAATATAAGCGAATTTGACGGCAGTTATAAGCAAGGTAATGGTTTGGTCTACTTTGGCCGTTTATCACAGGAAAAGGGCATTAAGACGCTTTTAGAGGCCATGAAACAGCTGCCAGCAATTAATTTAAGCATTATTGGCACTGGGCCGCAGGAAGACGCCATAAAAGAATTTATTAGCAATAATAATTTAAATAATGTTAAGCTATTAGGCTATAAATCAGGCTCAGAACTTTACGGTTTGATTAAAGACTCTAGATTAGTAATCCTGCCTTCTGTTTGGTATGAAAATAATTCCATTGCTATTTTGGAAGCATTTGCCATGGCCAAGCCAGTGATTGCCTCTGATTTGGGAGGCAATAGCGAACTTGTACAAAATGGCAAAACAGGATTTTTATTTACAGCTGGCAATGTCGCTGATTTAAAAAATAAAATTTCTATCAATTATAATATTAGTGAACTGGAAAATATGGGCAAAAATGCCCGCCAATTTGTGGAACAAAATTGTTCACCCGAAGTACACCTTAAACAAATTTTGGAAGTTTACCAAAATTTAGTGATAAAAAAGTAATATGGCTAAAAAGATATTAATTATTTCCCAATTATTTTATCCTGACACCTTTGGCGGCAGTGAAAAGGTTTTATATTACCAAGCCAAGGAATTAATCAAGAATGGGTTTGATGTGACTGTTTTGGTTAGGAAAAATAAAGCTGGGTTAGCTAATCAAGATGTTGTTGAAGGTATTAAAGTGATAAGATACGAAAATATTTTGGATAAAATTTGGGGCAAAAGCTTGTCTGATATTTTTTTCTTGCCTGGCATTATTAAAAATGTCTGTCTGAAAGAGAATTTTGATTTAATTATCTATCATCATGATTATGCTGCTTATGGTTTTTTGAAAGCCAAAATAAATTTACCCTCGATTTATGTTTTTCATGCTAGCTATGCCAAGGAACTTTTGGTTGAGGGATTAGAAGGTAAAATTGGTATAAATTTTATTGACAATATTTTGAAGAATATATTTTCTAAATTTTTATTAAAAACGGAGATTGCGGCTTTGAATAAATGTAAACAAGTGATTGCCTTGAGCAAGTTTTCAAAAAGTATTATTAAAGATTTAGTACCAGATATTTTGGATGAGAAAATTTCAGTTATTGGCGGCGGAGTGAATTTGGATTTTTTTAAGCCAGGAGACAAATCGATTGCTCGCCAAAAATTAAGTTTAGCGACAAATCGCCCAATACTTTTTACAGTCAGACGCTTAGTCGGCAGAATGGGAATTGAGAATTTAATTAATGCCTGCCAAAAATTAAAAAATGATTTTCCTAATTTTCTGCTTTATATTGGTGGTAGGGGAGCACTAGCTAATAAATTTGACGCGCTAGTTAAGGATTTAAATCTGACTGAAAATATTAAATTCTTAGGCTTTATTAAAGATGAAGAATTGCCACTTTATTATCAAAGCGCAGATGCTTTTATTTTGCCAACTCTGGCCTATGAGGGTTTTGGCTTAATTACGCTGGAAGCTTTGGCTTGCGGTACGCCGGTTTTAGGCACGCCAGTTGGCGCTACGCCAGAGATTTTAAGTCAAATTAATAAATCATATATATTTAAAGATAAAGATTCAGAGGCGATTTATAATGGTATTAAGGATTTTATGAATTCAAAAGAATGGCAAGATAATAAGGAATTAGCCATGAAATTAAGGGCCTTTGTAGAGCAAAATTACAGTTGGGAAAAGGCTGGAAATGCCCTAATTAGTCAAATAAACAAGTTAATCTGAATACTCAAAAACTATTGACTTTATAGGGTTTTTTGTTAAGGTAGGGGGTACAACCCCTATTTTTATTTTACCCTTGACAAAAATTACCAATTATGCTATTATAGAGTATTACAGTAAAATTAGCTAAATTAATATGAAAATATATTTTATTGGTCAAAAAGGAATACCGGCAATCTACGGCGGCGTTGAACGCTACGTAGATGAATTAGCGACTCGTTTAGCCAAAGAAGGTCACGAGGTTTTTGTCTATTGCCGCGATCATTATACTCCCAAAGATTTGAAAGAATACAAGGGCGTTAATTTAATCCATTTGCCAACAGTTAAAACTAAATATTTAGACGCAATTATACATACCTTTTTAGCCTCTTTGGATGTTTTAAGAAGGGATGCGGATATAATTCATTATCAGGCCATTGGTCCTTCTTCTTTGCTTTGGATCCCCAGATTGTTTCATAGAAAAGCTAAGGTAGTTTCCACCTTTCATTCTGATGACAGAAATCATCAAAAATGGGGTTGGCTGGCCAGAAAGTATCTGGGCTTTGGCGCTTATGCTGCCGTAAAGTGGCCGCACAAAACTATTGCTATTTCCAAATGCCAAAAGAAAAATCATGACCAGGAATTTAAAGGCGAAATGGAATATATTCAATATGGCGTGCCAGTTATGGAAACAGTTGCGCCGGATCTTATTACCAAAAATTGGGGATTAAAAGGCAATGATTATATTTTAGCCGCTTCCAGATTAATTAAACACAAAGGACTTCAATATTTAATCAGAGCATATTTAATCGCTAAAACCGATAAGAAATTAGTAATTGCAGGCGATGGTTATTTTACTAATGATTATGCTGACTATTTAAAGACTTTAGCCGGTGATAATAAAAATATTATTTTCACAGGCAATCAAAGCGGTCGCGCTTTGGCTGAATTATATTCCAATGCTTATTTATTTGTTCAGCCATCAGAAGCCGAAGGCTTATCAATTGCCTTACTTGAAGCCATGAGTTATGGCAAGGCAGTCTTGGTCAGTGATATTGAGCCCAGCAAAGAAGCAGTTAATGATATTGGTTTAACTTTCGGGAACAAAAGCATTTCTGATTTATCACAAAAATTACAATATCTTTTAAATCATCCTGAGATTGTTGAAGTCATGGGCAAGGAATTAAAAGATAGGGCAAATTCAGAATATAGCTGGGACATGGTTACCAAAAAAACAATTGCATTATACAAATCACTAATTTGTGAAAATCAAAAAAGAGATTTGGCAATTGAAACAAAGATAGCTTAAGAACTAATATAAACAAAACACCTCGTCTGAAAAGATGGGGTGTTTTGTTTTAAATATTTATTTAACCTTATAGACCACTTTCTTCAGACCAGCATCGCATGGTGCTGGTAGTGGTCGATTAACCCATTGTCCATCGCGGACTGAAGTCCGCTATAAGTTCAAATGTTTTACCTTACAGGGGACTTTCAGTCCCCGTACTACTCCGAATCCTACGCAGGCTATAAGCCTGCTATAAGTTCAAATGTTTTACCTTATAGACCACTTCAGTGGTCGATTGACCTATTGATTCATCGCGGACTGAAGTCCGCAATAATGTTAGTTATCTTAAATTTAATTCCCAATTTAAATTTTGTACATTGGCAATTATCTCGTTAATTCCTTCTCTGCCAAATTCTTTTTCCATCTCGTTATAATTACAAAATTTATAATCGCGTAAATCGTCAATGCTTTTAACAATCCCATGTTTAAACGGGTTGCCAATTATATAACCCAATACTTTATAATATGAGTCTTCATTTAATACATTGCTATTAAAATAATCTTCCCAAAGAGGTTTATTTATTCCTTTTAATTGAAAAGAAACCGTGCCATTTATTTTCTGCATTATTTTTTTCATTTCCAGCCCTTTGTCCAAATGAAATAATAAATGATAATGATTTAAAAGAATGCTGTAGGCAATAAATTTAATGCCAAAATATTTTTCAATCTCTAGTAGTTCATTTAAAATTATTTGCCTACTCTCATTTTTAATAAAATAATTTTTGC